>NZ_JBQSWC010000006.1:0-142912 GCF_052376775.1 Halomonas sp. AOP43-A1-21
CTAGCTAACATGAGTATTGAAACAAGTGTTCTAAGTTCTTTCAAACCAATCATTTGCAAGCAATTGATGAGTTTGGTGGTAGGCTTGCCGGCTCCTTTTTCAGCTGAATTTGCCCGTTTAAATACTGCGCTTAATAAGTAAGGATCTCTTGTGATCAAAGATCCAATATTTGCTAAGCTAGCATTTTCACTATAAAGACAAGCTAAAAGTTGCAGTTGATTAGCCCGAGAGGCCGTGCGTCGAATCGAGCCAGATGCCTGAGTTTTAGGTTTTTCGTAAAAATAGCCTTGAAATAGCGTAAAGCCTAAGGATTGGCATAGTTCAAATTCATGCTGTGTTTCTACGCGTTCGGCTAGTAATGTAAAACCTTGAGACACCAATTTTTTTATGACTTCTTTTTGTATTGGGTTTGAAATGTCAATTTTGACAATATCGCAATAAGGTAATAACTTCTCATTGTTTTTATCTAATATAAAATCGTCAAGTGCTATCGTGTAACCTTGTTGCTTTAAAGACTGTAAAGACGTAAGCACTTCTTGATTTACAGGCGTATTTTCAAGCACTTCGATAACAATTTGCTGGCTCGGCAAGCCTTGCAAATTGGGATTGGTAAGCCAACCGTAAGAGGCATTGATAAAAAGTTGACGTGATCCGCAAAGATTCTCAAGCCCAATTTCATAGACAGCAACGGCGCATGCACGCGCTGTTGCTTGGACATCATCATCAATGTGGGCTGAATTACAAGCGTCGCTAGAACGATACAACAGTTCGTCTGCTACATGTTGTAAGTTGCTATCTACAATAGGCTGTATCGCAATAGTATAATTGTTGCTATTCTCATTAAAAGACTGGTCTTGTTGATTCTGCATCAGATCTTCCGTGAACAACCACTTTGAATGAAGCTTAATTAGTAAAAGAATAGCTTAAGTGGGTTGCTTAACGCTAGTGCGATTGTCATTGTTATGTCAATACATGGTCATTACGTGTTAACGGCTTCAGAGAGCTCTAATACAAAACATGCGCCGTTTAACACCTGGGCATCTTCTATCCAAAGCCTGCCACCGAGATGCGTAGCAATTGCCCGGCTTATGGGGAGCCCTAAGCCGCTGCCTTTTGGGCGCTTACTCGTTGCTTTATCACTAGATAGTAGTTGATTAAATTTTTCAAATACCTGCTCGCGCTCCTTCTCTTCAATACCCATGCCGTTATCTTCTACGCATAGATAGATATGCTGATCGTGTTTGAAAAGGCGCAGTAAAACGCGTGGATTTTCATGATTGGCAAACTTACTGGCGTTATCCAATAGGTTGATAATGATTTGCTCTAAACGGTCGGGGTCGCCGATAACGTGGGCGGGCCGTTCATCAATCGCAACGGTAAGGCTCACGTTGCGTTCTTCCTGAAGTCTCGCAATGGCTTCAAGGCTATGATCAGCAATTGCCGCCAAATCTAGCGGCACGGCATTAAGAGGCATGCGACCGCTTTCCAGGCGAGCCAGATCGAGAATTTCATCAATCAGGCGTGATAGGCGCTGGCTCTCTAATACCATTACTTGCAAAAAATGCTGCCGCTTGGCTTCTGGGATGTCCTGATGGCTTGCGAGAATTTCGGCAAACGCACGAATGGAAGTAAGCGGCGTGCGTAGCTCATGACTGACCATGGCCACAAACTCATCTTTTAAGCGGTCAAGCTCACGGAGACGGTCATTGGCGCTTTGCAAGTCTTGTCCTATGCGCGCAAGCTCGTCTGATTTCTGCTTTAACTGACGGTTATATTCCAGCGTTTGCGTGGTGGTATCCAGCATGCTCAGGATCGATTCAATATCGAGCGCTTCACCTCTTACCACCGAGTTGATCAGGATGCGTGCCGAGGCGTTGCCCAGCGAGCCCGCGAGCGCCTGCTCAGCGCGCATAATAACGTCATCCGACGCGGGTAGATGGGGCTGGGTTAATTCAAAATTATGGGTGCGTTTTGAGAAAACCCGCAAGGCAACCTTAAAGCCCAAGTAGCGAACCAGCAGCTCATAAAGCGCGCCTTGGGTGGTTTGGCCGCGCTGGAGCGGCGTTGTTTGCAAGTTGGGGTGGAGCGCCTCGGTAAACAATGCCGCCTGGGTTTGTTCAAGCGGGGTGGGGCGCATAAATAGCGAAATTCCCACTAACAGTCCTACATTGGCGAGCATACTCCACAGGAGTGAATGGCTATAGATATCCCATTCCTTCAACCCAAAAAGTGCATAGGGCGTTAGCCAGCCAACCCCCCACGGGCCATCGGTGAGCAGCGCTGCGTCCAGCCAGCCGGATTGAGCAAAACCGGGCAGAAGCAGCGTATAGCCCCAGATTAAAAAACCGGCGATTAACCCATACATTGCGCCCAGCCGGGTTGCTCCACGCCAATAAAGGCCAATCAGAAGTGCTGGCGCAAACTGTGCCGCGCCGACAAAAGAGACCAGCCCAATAGTAACCAAACTGTAGGTATCGCCAATGAGTGCGTGATAGAGATAGCCAAGCAGCAAAATAAGCACGATGGCTACCCGGCGCACTCTTAGCAGCAATCGGGCAAGGCCTCCGTGGCTATCTACATGCAGGGCTTTGGAGCGTAATAAAAGTGGCATGATCAATTGGTTGCTGACCATGGTAGAGAGTGCAATGGTTTCAACGATGACCATGCCGGTGGCCGCAGAAAGCCCGCCAATAAAAACCAGAAGGGGAAGGCCTTCGAGCCCTGCAGAAAGCGGTAGCGTAAGCACAAAACTGTCTGGGTCCCCCGCATCGAGTAGTAATCCCGCCAGTGCGATGGGTATAACGAATAGGTTGATCAGCAGTAGATAAAGGGGAAACAGCCAGCTGGCGCGAGCCAGATGTTGTTCATCGACATTTTCCACCACCAGCACCTGAAACTGGCGTGGCAAGGTTAAAAACGCCAGAAAGGCGAGAATCAACATGCCCACCCAGCCGGTTGCTCCACCCGGTACACTCTCCAACTGCATTAATTGGCTTAACGCAGGCGTTTGGGCAACCTGGGCAAAAAGCGCGCCTGGCCCTTCAAATAGAATGAAAACAACAAAAATGCCTACCGCTAAGAAGGCCATCAGCTTGACCAGCGATTCCAGGGCAATGGCTGCCACCATGCCTTCGTGGCGTTCACTGGCGTCCAGATGGCGGGTACCGAATAAAATGATAAATACGGCTAATACGAGGGCCACCCAGAGTGACCGATCCATCCAGAAGCGCTCGTTATACAGTATCGAATCGGCGCTTTGGGGATAATTGATCAGCACTGCATGGCTAACCGTAATCGCTTTTAATTGCAGCGCGATATAGGGCGTAATGGTAATCAGCGATATGAGTGCCACTAACGCACCAAGGCCGACGCTTTTGCCGTATCGCGCACTAATAAAATCCGCGATGGAGGTCAGCCGCTGGCGCGCGGCAATGCGTACCATCTTGCGGATGATAAACGGTGATAGCATCATCGCAAGCGTTGGCCCAAGATAGATAAGTAAAAAGCTTGGACCAAATTGCGCTGCCCGCCCTACGCTTCCGTAAAAGGTCCACGCGGTACAGTAAACCGCAATGGAAAGTGCGTAGACAGTCGGCGAATTAATGATAGAACGATCCTGTTCGGCGCGTCGATCACCCCAGGCCGCCACCAGAAACAGCAGCCCTAAATAACCGAACACCGCACTTAGTATCAGCGCATCCGTTCGCATGATTATCGCCTTGTAGTAGGTTCCATCAGCCACGCGGTCAGGCCAATAATCAAGGCCCAGCTACAAAAAAGATACATCGGTAACCAGCCAATACTTAACGTTGGGAGGCGGTCGATCACTAGTAATAACGGCGGGCAAAAAAGTATTAGTGCCAGAATGACCAGCACCAACAGCCTTTCACGATAGCGTGGGTTTGAAGGCTTCATGAGGCGCTGGCATCCTCGCGGTCAAACGCGCTTGCTTGAAAGTGCAGTAGCTGCTCAAGCGTCGTAATACCGCGCGCTTCCAACCGAGGCAATAGAGCAAGCCAAAGCTCTCCGGTCACCCGGGCATCACCCAACGCCGTATGGCGCATTCCCGTGGGAAATATTAATCCATAGCGCTGTACAAGGCTGTCCAGGTCATGGCCGTCGAGTGCTTCATCTAATGCTCGTGAAATTAGCAAGGTATCCAGCACGGGCATATCGAATAAAACGCTATTTTGGCTAATTGCGAGCATATCAAAGGCGGCATTATGGGCAAGTAACACCGCGTCACCGATGTAATCATGAAAGTGTGCCAGTACGGGTATTAGTGATGGCGCATCGATAACATCATTATCGGTAATCCCATGGATAGCGGTGCTTGCCGCAGGAATCGGCCGTTGCGGGTTAACGTAGTGATCAAACACATCGCTGGCCAATAAGCGCCCGTTGACGATACGGCAGGCGCCTAAGCTAATGACGGTGTCGCCCCGGCGAAGCTCGAGCCCTGTTGTTTCAGTATCAAAAATAACCAGCTCCAGGCTACGTAAGGGGCGATTGGCCAAGGCGGCGTCCGGAGGGGGTAAATCGGCAATCCCAAAGTCATGAAATTCAGGGCGGGGAGTAACGACGCGCGGTGCCTCACTTTGCTCAACAGAAGGCAAGGGTAAGCGAAGACGTGCATGCTGACCGTCGGCGTCCTGGATACTCCATACGTCACTGGCATGCTGACGCAGTACGTCGGCAGCACTAGGGCTTAGAGGAAGGGCATCCAATATTTGTTGGCGCCATTGGTTAAGTTCGCGTTCGGGTATTGGCGGGCCCAACCATATAAGGTCCAGGTAGGTATGTTTGGAGCTGATAGAGACTTCGCCCTCAAAAATGCTGCTCTTGATGCTGTTTTTGATATTGTCATTGAGATTGTTTTTAAAATAATCGCTAAGGTGTTTAACCAGCGAATTAAACAGTGCCATGAGGGCCGGGGCATCTCCTTTAAACCATGCAGGCACCCCAATCGGAGTAATCAGGCGGTGGGCCGGGTCCAGGTAGTCGTCCAACATTTGCCAGAAATCATTGGACCATATGGAGGTAAGACGCTCGCCTTGTTGCTGTATGGCTTCGATAAGCCCGCCAACTCTGGCCACTGTCTCACTCAGGGCGATACTTTCTTCATTCGCCACCTGCTCCAGACGGTGGGCAAGGGAGCCGCTTGTATGATCGTGCTGGCGCAGCTGGCTAAGTGCGTCGGTGGCGGTTACCAGGCTTGCCGTATGTTGGCGCAACGGGGTGAGCATTTGCGCAAGCTCCGCACGAACGCCTCTTTCGTTTGACCAGGCAGCTGTCGCATCGCTACAGGTAATCAGCGTTTCATCCTGGCTTTCGGGCACGCGGCGTACGATTACTTTCAGCCAGCGGCAATCGCAAGGCACCAGGAGTTCTCGCTGGGTACCATCGGCTGGCAACTGGCTTAGGGTTTGTTGCAAACTCGCCAGTGGAAACAGCGCTTCGAGCCGCTTACCCAGACCCAAGCTAGGTGTGCCAGCAAAAAACTGCTCGGCCGCCTGATTAAAGAGCATCAAGCGGCGGTGTTTATCGTAAAGCAGAAGGGGCGTTTCCAGCACTTGAAGCAAGGCCTCAAGCTCTTTTCGAATGCGGGTAGCGCTTTTGGCGCCGTCCGCATGGGCTCTATGCAGGCTACGTCGGTCTGACTGCCAGCTCTCCTGCGCGCGGCGCAAGTCCGGAGCTAATCCTTTCAGCCAGCCCTGTGGTTGCGAGAAATCTTCAGTATCAGGGTTGGCAACCAAGCGGGCGAGCTGCGCCTGTAGCTGACGCACAGGACTAAACAGCATGCGTTCAAGCAATAAACCCACTGCAAATATTGTGGCGCCACCTGAAAAGCATCCCAGCCAGAGCAGCAGCTGATAGACGCCGGTCACTTCCAATTGGCTATCCAGCCACACGGCAAACAGGGCGCCGCCTAGCAGGCTAAAAGCGGTTAGTAACAACCAGGCGCCAATCAAGCGCTGTCGTTTAGGCAGCCCCTTGGGCTTCATAAGGTTTTCTCTGCCAGCACGGCTTGCACTTGATCGACAAGGGCCTGGGTTGAAAACGGCTTGGTAATGTAGGCGTTAGCGCCCAGCGCAAATCCCTTCTCTCGCTCTACCTCTCGCCCATGGGCCGTGAGCATGATAACCGGTAGTAATGCCGTCGCCGAGCGGGTGCGCAGTGCTTCTAACACATCGAACCCGCTAATGCCTGGAAGGCTGATATCCAGTAGCACGACATCTGGCGTATGGGTCGCTACCTGTTCAAGTGCCTGTTCACCATCGGCTGCACTGGTAACTTCAAACCCTGCCTGCTCCATTAAAAACTCGATCGATAGCACAATGTTCGGTTCGTCATCGACCACCAGCACTTTTGCCATGGAGCCCACCTAATCGGTTGTTATTTAAAATACGCTACACCATTAAGAGTGTAGATAGCCAAGCAGGACGAGCCAAGACGACCTTGGCCGAATAGAAAGCCAATGCGGACGCCAGCTTAAGACTTTTGGATGAAGAGTGGGGTTTAAAGGAATTTAGGCATAGACGTATTCAATAAGCCGTACCAACATGTAAACAGAAACACCTATACGTGCCTTGGTTTTAATAAACAACAACAATCATTACCAAAGGAGCCGCGCATATGAGTGCTGTTATCCTGCTATTAATCGGACTTGGGGCAATGGCTTTAGGATACTTTGTGTATTCCAAATTTATTGCTCAAAAGATCTATAAGTTAGACCCCAATTTCAAAACCCCTGCCCATGAATTCGAAGACGGTATCGACTATGTACCGACCAACCGCTTCGTGCTCTGGGGGCATCACTTCACCTCGGTTGCTGGGGCGGCACCCATCGTAGGGCCTGCTATTGCAGTAATATGGGGCTGGGCACCCGCGTTTTTATGGGTGGTGTTTGGCACCATCTTTTTTGCCGGTGTACATGATTTTGGCGCTATTTGGGCAAGCGTGCGCAATAAAGCCAAATCGGTAGGCGCCTTGACGGGCGATGTGGTGGGTAAGCGGGCCCGCAGCATTTTCATGATCGTGATCTTCCTGGTGCTGCTCATGGTCAATGCCGTGTTTGCCGTGGTAATTGCCGGGTTGATGATGAATTTCCCCAGTGCGGTGGTGCCGGTGTGGGGCGCGATTTTTGTGGCCCTGATCATTGGCCAACTGATCTATCGGCGGATAATGAGCCTAGCGGTGGTATCTGTAGTAGGCGTTATCGCTCTTTATGCGCTGATTGGCATTGGTCCTATGGTGCCCGTACAAATGCCAGCCGAAGTTGCCGGGATGTCGGGTAATGCGATCTGGATCATAATTCTATTTGGCTACGCGGCCATCGCATCACTTTTACCGGTATGGATGCTGCTGCAGCCACGGGACTACATCAACGGTTTGCAGCTATTTATCGGCCTGCTGATTCTTTACGGAGCGCTGGTACTGCTTAACCCAACGTTGGTCGCGCCTGCCTTTAATGACAATGTGCCTGCCGGCACGCCTTCGATGATACCGCTGCTTTTTGTAACGATTGCTTGCGGTGCAATATCAGGCTTTCACGGGCTGGTCTCTTCAGGTACCACTTCCAAGCAGCTCAATAAAGAAACCGACGCGCGGTTTGTAGGCTACTTTGGTGCGGTAGGCGAAGGCATGCTGGCGCTAGCGGCTATTCTGGCAGCCACCGCAGGGTTTGCGACATTTGGCGATTGGCAGGCCATGTACAGCGCCTTTGGCCAAGGTGGGGTAAATGCGTTTGTAGAAGGCGGGGCATTTATCATCCATAACGGCCTTGGGCTGCCCCAGGCTACCGCGGCGACGCTTTTAACCGTCATGGCCGCGCTGTTTGCAGGCACTACCATGGATACCGGCTTACGCTTGCAGCGCTATATCTTCCAAGAGTGGGGCGATATCTATAACCAGCAATGGATGAAAAAACCTTCGCTAGCAACCGCACTTGCCGTTGGCACCTGCCTTTTACTGGCGTTTGGCGCCGGCGGTGCGAATGGCTCCGGTGGCTTGATTATCTGGCCGCTGTTTGGCACCACCAACCAGCTGCTGGCCGGGCTAACGCTCTTGGTGATTACGGTTATGTTGGTACGCCTGCGGCGCCCCATGTGGTACACCCTGGCGCCTCTGTGCTTCTTGCTGGTCATGACTATTCTGGCGCTTCTTATCCAGCTGCGTACCTTCTGGAATCAGGGCAACATGTTCCTGTTAGTGCTGGATATTGTGGTGCTGATGGCGGCGATTTTGGTTGCGATGGAGTGTGCCGCAGCGCTTAAACGCTCGCGCGCTGAAATGGCGGCCCAAGGCGACTAAATAAGAGGGCATCATAATGCGCGATGACTCGGATAAAGTGGCGTCATCCAAGCGTGATACGTTGCGGGCCTGGTTGGGGCAGGCCCGTTTTTTCACCGAAGAGGTCTACAGCGCGCGCTACCGTGGAGCTATTGCACGGGCGCGCCGTGATGAAGATGACCTGTTCATGCTGTTAGTCTTTTCAGAAATGATGGGAGTACCCAATCCCGCGTCCTATTACACGCTGGAGCTTCAGCCGCTGTTGCTTGAGCGTTTTCACGACTGGCATACGCGAATGGGCATGGAGCATTCGCCGCTGGATCATTTTCGCTGCTGCTAACGCGTCATTTCGGGGTTAATACATCCTGGATAAATGGCCTCAGAGATAGATAGCTAAATGAACTTATAAATAGGTAAATGAACTTATAGATAGGTAGCCTATGCAATCAGTTCTCAACCGCCGCTTACTGTGGGTAGGCGGCAAAGGCGGCGTGGGTAAAACAACCGTCGCGGCCTCTTTGGCGATTCTTGCGGCCAGGCGCAATAAGCGCGTACTGGTGGTTTCAACTGATCCCGCGCATAGCCTGGGTGATGTGTTTGATCGCACGTTAGGCGATACGCCGCGCCGTTTGTTGCCGAACCTGGATGCCATGGAAATAGATCCGGATAGTGAGGTTGAAGCGCATTTAAATAGAGTCACTCAGCAAATGCGCCGCTTCGCTGCGCCTGAAATGATGCAGGAGCTTGAGCGTCAAATGCGCCTCACGCGTCAGTCCCCCGGCACTCAGGAAGCGGCCCTGCTTGAGCGGCTGGCTCGGCTGATGCTGGATGATGACGCACCGTATGATCTGGTCATTATCGATACGGCGCCTACCGGGCATACGCTGCGCCTTTTAACTCTGCCCGAAGCCATGGCAGCCTGGACGGATGGACTGCTGGCGCACAACCGAAAATCGGCTGAGTTAAGTGGCGTGTTAAAGCATCTCACGCCTTCACGCGGGCAGGATGTCGCCACCCCCTTTGATAACCCCACGGAAGATGCGCTTTCCGGTCTGGATGAGCGGACCCGAGAAGTAGCGGAAACGCTAATCAACCGTCGGCGGCTGTTTCACCAAGCACGGCGGCGTATAGAAGATGCCAAGGCGTGCAGCTTTTTATTCGTCATGACGCCGGAGCGGCTGCCCATACTCGAGACACAACGCGCCGTCGGCGCCTTGGAAGAGGTTAATATTAACGTGGCGGGCGTGCTGGTTAACCGGGTGATACCTGAAGAGGCAGATGGTGCTTTTTTGCAGGCACGACGCGTGCAGGAGGCGACCTACCTTGAGCGCATCGATACGCTGTTTAAGCATCTTCCTCGCCCCACACTGCCCTGGCTGGCGACCGATGTACAAGGGATCGACGTGTTAGAATCGCTGGCTGATAAGCTGGAGCACCAGGGTTTTTAACAGCGAGTTTTAATGCTGGTTTTTAATAAGGGTTTTGATGCGCGTTCTATTACTCTCAGCGTACGAAGCGGTAAGTCACCGTTACTGGGCAGACAGTTTAATGGCTAATCTTCCTGAAGTGGCGTGGCAAACGCTGAGTTTACCGCCGCGTCACTTTGCCTGGCGAATCCGCGGTAACCCGCTTAGCTGGTGGCTAAAAGAGCATGAGACGCTCAACCAACCCTATGATGTGGTGCTGGCAACGTCCATGGTGGATCTGGCGACGCTGATCGGGCTTTTTCCCCATTTAGGGCGGGCCAGGAAAATTGTCTATTTTCACGAAAACCAGTTTGCCTACCCGGAGTCCAGCGATCAGATGCCCCAGGTAGAGGCCAAGATGGTAAACCTCTACGCCGCGCTTGCCGCCGATACCGTTGTATTTAACACCGCTTATAATCGCGACTCTTTCTTTGCTGGCGTACGCGCATTTCTAAAGAAAATGCCCGAAAACCTGCCTGCCGCAAAACCCCTTGAAGCATTATGCTCGCGTGCCCACGTACTGCCCGTGCCGCTTACGCCGATTGCTGAAGCGAACGCTAATGGTTCGATTCCCCAGCGTATTGTGTGGAACCACCGCTGGGAGTACGACAAAAACCCAGACGATTTTTTTAATGTGTTAATCGCTTTAAGCGAGCAGGGGGTTGATTTTGAGCTAGCCGTGTTGGGCCAGCGCTTTCGACAAACACCGCCCATTTTTGATATTGCCCAGGAGAAGCTGGCAGCGCATATAGTGGCCTGGGGGCCGCAGCCGGAGCAGGAATACCGTGAACTCCTGGCGACCGCCGGTATCGTGGTATCAACTACCTGGCATGAATTTCAGGGGCTGGCGATTATGGAAGCCGCCCAGCAGGGTGCTCTGCCGTTAGTGCCGGACAGGCTATGCTTTCCTGAACTATATACTGACAGCTACCGTTACGATGGCACTTCAGAAGGTCTCTATCAGCGGTTACATGCCTGGCTTACTACCCCTGAAACACGCCCCAGTGTTTTAAACACCGAGGCTTGGGCGTGGTCTGCATGGCGTGAGGCGTATCGTTCGTTGCTTGCACCGGACATGGCAGGCGTTGCGTCAGACAAGTGAGTCAAGGCGCCGCGTTGGCCAGTGAACGACAGCCGTGTGACGGCGCATTTTTTGAGCAAGAACGGGATGCTCGCGACGAATCACCTGCTCGGCGAAATCGGATAAAAAGCGTGACTTCAACATCGCGCGGGCGCGGTCAATGCCGCTATGCTGATAAGGCGTTGAGGCCAGCAGCATAAAACCGTCATCAGGAATTCTGCCTGCCTGCATATTGGCTTCGATGATGGTGGCAGCGGTGCCGATCGGCTCGGCTAAATCGGGGCCGTAAGGGCCAATAATGAGTGCGGTATTCGGCAAATGTAAAAAGTCGAACCCACGTCCGATACAAATCGCCCACTCACGATGTTCGATATCCAGTTCACGCTCAACACCTTGCAGATCATTAACGTGAGCCAGATTACCCTCAAGCAGCGGCAGTAAGTCCCGGCGCATATCGGCGGGCATGTCGGGGCATACGGCCTGTAGATGAGCACTCAGGGCTTCGATAGGCTGCCCGAGCCATTCGCGAATATCCAGAACCGCGTCATCCTGGCCATGAAGTATCAACGCGTCGCTGTCAGTTTCAAACCCGCATACCAGCGGGTAGACCTGCTGATGGTCCTCGCCAAACAGCTGACCTGCTTGGCGGGCAATCGCATAGGCGTGCGCTTTGGCTGCCTGAGTATCACAACCAAACCCGGCACACCCCCGCGCTTGATTGCCGTGAGAAAAGTGATAGGTGATCAGCAGTAACGTGCCCCGTCCAGCGTTAGCGGCATCAACGACGGTGTCGGTGAGTAGCTCACCCAGATACGGCCAGCCTAAATCGAAAATTCCACCAAGGTTGCGAAATGGGGTAATGATACCCAGCGGTGTGCGGGTGGCGTGGGGAAGATGGATACGTCCATCCATGCACTTCATGACTACGATGGATGTCGGATGCTGCGCCAGATAGCGCTGGCGCGAAAGCCAGGCGCCGGGACTGCAGAAGTGTTCAGCGTGCTGGCGGGATAACGCAAATAGAGCATCGATGCGCTGCTCAATGGGTTGGCTATGTAGCAGAGTAGCAGGCATCGGCATAAGGGCATCCTAGTGTAAAAGTAGGCTAGGCGAGTTCGGTTTTATCCGGAAACTCGCACAGGTCTTCGATTATGCAGCTTCCGCAACGCGGTTTGCGGGCAATACATGTATATCTGCCGTGAAGGATAAGCCAGTGATGGGCGTCCTGCCGGAATCCTTTGGGCACATGGCGTATCAGCTTTTGCTCCACCTCGACGACGTTTTTACCCTTGGCGATACCGGTACGGTTTGAAACACGAAAGATATGCGTATCGACCGCAATAGTTGGCTGCCCGAACGCCGTATTTAGAATCACATTGGCGGTTTTACGCCCCACACCCGGCAACGCTTCTAACGCGATGCGTGTGTCGGGCACGACGCCACTGTGCTGATTAACCAGAATATGGCAGGTCTTCATCAAGTTTTCAGCTTTGGTGTTATAGAGGCCGATCGTCTTGATATGCGTTTTAAGCTCATCGATACCCAAATCGATGATTGCCTGGGGCGTATTGGCAACGGGGTAGAGCCGCGCGGTTGCCTTATTGACGCCGACATCGGTGGCTTGCGCAGAAAGTAGCACCGCCGCCAGCAGCTCGAAAGGTGTGGTCCAGTTGAGTTCAGTCGTGGGGTGCGGGTCCGCTGCCTGAAGGCGAGCAAAAATTTCATGGCGCTTTTGGGCATTCATGGCGTGTCTCTACGGTTACTTGATAATGCCGGTGACCCGGACGCGGCGTTCTGTGCGTGGTGAGGCTGGCGCAGGTAGGGCGCGCGTGGCGCTGCGCTGGTCCAGCACGTTTTTCAGCGCAATCAGCAGGCCAGCAACGAAAAAGGCTCCGGGCGGTAGAACAAAAAATAGAAATTGATAATCGTCTACCAGGGTAAGCTGCCAGTTGGCCGCGAACGGGCCAAACAGTAGCGCCATATCGCTAAACAGCGTGCCTTGACCCAGCAGCTCGCGCAGCCCTCCCAGCACCACCAGAACGCTACCAAACCCAACGCCCATCATCAGGCCATCGAGTGCGGCAAGACCAGCAGGCTGGCGGGAGGCAAACGCATCGGCACGGCCTAAAATAGCGCAGTTCGTGACGATCAGCGGAATGAAAATACCCAGCAGCTGATAGAGCGGGTAGGCATAGGCGGCCATTAATAGCTCCGCACAGGTAACAAAGGCGGCGATGATCATCACAAACGCCGGGAGCCGAACGGTGCTGGGAACCTGATGACGCACCAGCGATACGGCGGTACTCGCGCCTACCATCACAAACAGCGTAGCAATGGCTAACCCCAGCGAGTTGACCACGGTCGTGCTGACGGCCAGAAGCGGACACAGCCCCAACAGTTGCACCAATGCGGGGTTATTGGCCCACAGGCCTTCATGGGTTAGCGTTTGCCATTGATTCATTGCGAGGGCTCCTCAGCGCTAGTGGGTAACGGCATCTCGGCGACATACTGCAAGGCCGTGTAAACTGCCTGAACGACAGCGCGAGGCGTAATGGTCGCCCCGGTAAATCCATCAAACTGCCCACCGTCTTTTTTAACCGCCCAGGCGCTGGCTGGCAGCTCATCAAGACTTAGCCCGTTAAACCGGGTAATCCAATCGCTGCGCTGGCGTTCGATCTTATCGCCCAGGCCTGGGGTTTCCTGATGGTAGGTAACCCGCACACCGCTAATGCGCTGCTGCTCATCAATTCCTACTAACAAGTCAATCTCACCGCTATAACCCTGACGGGTAATGACCGGTAAAATAATGGCGCGGTGATTGTCACGGCTTATTTGCCAGCCTATAGCGGGTTTGCGATGGCCTAAGGCATCAGCATCAGGCAGGTCAAATGTACTTTCCAGAAGCTGATCAATCGATGTGTCGACGAAGGCTTGAGGCAGTACCGCCTGCAGCTGGCGGTGTTGATAGGCCTGCTGGTGCTGTGTAATGCGCTCAGCCGTCAACGCGCGGGTGACGGCAACGCTGCCCGCAGTAATCAGCGCAAAGACACCCAGCGTGAAAGCACCGCGCCGCATGGCACTCATGGGTGTCATCGTGGTACTCCAGGTGCGTCTTTTGCGTGCCCTGTTGGGCGGGGTACTGTGTATAGGTCGATCAGCGGGACACAAAGGTTCATCAACAGAACGGCAAAGGCCACGGCATCCGGATAGCCGCCCAGGTTGCGAATCACCATAATCAGCACCCCAATACCCGCGCCATACAGCAACTTGCCGCGCTGGCTGGTCGCGGCGGATACCGGATCGGTGGCAATAAAGAAAGCCCCAAACAGCGTGGCGCCGGTTAATAGGTGAAAAATCGGCGATGCAAAGCGGTCAGAGTCGCTCAGATAAAATAGCGCTGCGAGTGCCACTAAACTGCCCAGCAGGGCGGCGGGAATGTGCCAGCTGATAATCCGTTTAATCAGCAGTAGTACACCGCCCGCAAGCCAGGCGAGGCTAATGGTGTACCAGGCGGTGAGCGTTTTTTCAGGCAGCGGGCTGCTTAACCAGAACTGTTGGGCAGACAGCTCCTCTGCTTTATGTTTAAACGCATCCAGTGGCGTGGCACCGCTAAGCGCATCAAGCTGGGGAGTAGGTAACGTGCCCAGGATTTGTGCCCAAAGCGTATCGTTAATCAGCGGCTGAGGCGGCGCCCATAGGGTCATATAGGTAGGAAAAGAGACCAGGAGTAGGGCATAGCCCACCATGGCCGGATTAAACGGGTTATGCCCCAAGCCGCCATAAAGCTGCTTGGCGATCACTACGGCGGCTAGCATACCTACCCCTATTAGCCACCAGGGGCTTGCCGGGGGTAATGAAGCGCCTAGCAGTACACCGGTCAGTAATGCGCTGGTGTCTGTTAACGCTGGCGCTATGGGGCGGCTACGAACATGCAGCATGGCCGCCTCAAGAAGGACGCCCATTATCGACGCCAGGGCAATATTGCTAAGTACGCCCAAGCCAAAGTGATACGTCATGGCCAACACCCCGGGCAGCGTGGCTATCACCACCCAGCGCATTAATGAGGCCGTTGGCGGAGCCATTAATAGAGACGAGGCATCATCGACCTGCGAGGCGTGAAACATACTCATGGAGTGTCCTCAGCGGTAGGTGCTTTAGCGCTTTCACGCGCTTGCGCCAGCTGCAAGTCGGCGGCTTTAAGATTTTCCTGGGCGGTAGCCAGCAGCGTTTCCAGATCTTCATGAGATTGCTGTGGCTCTTGCTGGGCTGCTCGTGCAAGGACTTTTTCGGCTTTTCTAACCGCCGCCTTGGCCGCCGTTTGAGCAATGCGCAGGCTACGCAAGTCGACGGGGGGAGCGCTGGCACTCTCGTTGTTGACATCCCCATCGGTGGGCTTGTTGTGAGCTAACCGGGCCTGGCGGCGCGCCTGCTTTTCGGCTTCTTCACGGGCTAAGCGTGCCTGACGAAACTCGAAGCGATGTTTGGCATGTTCGGCCTTGGCTGCCTCAATCCTGTTGTGACGAAGACGGCCTTTCGCTTCGCGGTAATCATCAACCAGCGGTATATGGCTCGGGCAAACGTAGCTGCAGGCACCACACTCAATGCAGTCAAAAAGGTGGTAGCGCTCAAGCTTGTCATCGTCCTGGGCACGGGCGTACCAGTGTAACTGCTGAGGAAGTAGCTGGGCGGGACATACGTTTTCACACGCACCGCAGCGAATACAGGGCGACTCCGTTGGTGCGGAAGGCAACTCTTCAAGCGTTGCTGCAATCAGGCAGTTAGTGGTCTTTGTGACGGGCGAATCAAGCGTTTCAACTGAGCTGCCCATCATCGGCCCACCCTGGATAACGCGGCTGAGCCTGGCGTTATCCAACCCTGCTTGGGTTAAAAGTATCTCAATAGGCGTGCCCAAACGCACCCAGTAGTTGCCCGGTTGGGCAATGGCTTCCCCGCTTAGCGTTACTACCCGTTCAACCAGCGGTTGACCATCACGCACCGCGTAAAGTGCTGCCAATAACGTGCCGGGGTTGTGGCAAAGCACCCCCACATCCGCCGGCAGGCCTTGGCTCGGCACCGTTCGATTCAACAGCTTTTTAATTAACTGTCGCTCGCTGCCGCTTGGGTAACGTGTAGGAATAACCGTTAACGTAACGCTTGTAGGCTGGCTTTGTGATATGGCGCGCTTTAACGCGGCAATGGCCTCGGGTTTATTATCTTCAATACCGATAACAATCTGCTGGGCGCCGCACAACGAGGCAATTAATTGAGCACCTTCGAGCACTTCGCTTGGGTAGCAGCGCAGAGTTAGGTCATCGGCCGTAATATAGGGTTCGCATTCGGCGGCATTAATCACCAGCGTATCGATAGCGTGGCGCTCAATCACCCGGGCTTTGATATGGGTTGGAAACCCGGCACCGCCTAGCCCAACCACACCGCTTTCGTCCAAGCGGGTAAGCAGAATAGGCGCATCTGTTGCGCGCCAATCAAGCGGGGGCAGGTTTTGCCGGGTATCCTGACCATCACTGTCAATTACGATAGTATCGCCATCCATCTGGCTAACCGTGCCGCTGACCGTTGCGTGCACAGCGGCGGATATCAGGCCATCGCGTTTAGCGATCAGGCTACCCGTATGGACGTTATCGCCGAGGCTAACGCAGGGCGTTGCCGGGCGGCCGCTATGCTGACGCAAGGGGAGCACTACCTGTGCAGGTAGGGGAGCGCGGCGTAGCGGTGATTGCGCCGAACGGGCTTTGCGTTCGGGAGGATAAACACCGCCTGGGAAATCAAATAGGCGTGCCATCTAGCCCCCTGGTTGTTGGTGTACGGTTGCTGGTATACGGTCGCTTGCAATGACACTGTGAGCGGGAGACACAATCGGTTGCCACTGGCTAAGGGGCGTACTCCTGGGAAGCATATCGATACAGTCTACCGGGCAAGGGTCGACGCATAAGTCACAGCCCGTGCACTCATCTTCAATAACGGTATGCATCTGTTTGGCGGCGCCAATAATGGCGTCCACTGGGCACGCCTGAATGCACTTGGTACATCCGATGCACTCAGCTTCACGGATAAACGCTACCTTTGCTTCGCTGGGGGCGTCCCCATCAAGCGGCTCGGGCTCGCGGCCAAGCAAATCGGCCAGGGCATGAATGGTTGCCTCGCCGCCAGGCGGGCATTTGTTCAGGGCATCGCCTTCATTAATCGCTTCAGCATAAGGGCGGCAGCCTGGGAAGCCGCACTGGCCGCACTGAGTTTGGGGCAGCAGCGCATCAATCTGGTCAACAAGCGGATGCTCGTCGCCCTTGAAGCGCTCGCTAACGGCTCCTAATAGAGCGCCGAAGCCAACCCCTAAGCCAGTGAGTATGCCAATGGCGCTGACAATACCCCAGAGAGAGAACGTATCGCTCATGGTATTGAATTACCCTTGGGTTAAACCGGAAAAACCGAGAAAGGCGAGTGACATCAAGCTGGCGGTAATCATGGCGATAGCGGCACCCCTGAACGGCTTGGGAATATCCGCCCCGGCTAAACGCTCACGCATGGCGGCAAAAAGCACCAGGATCAATGAAAACCCCAGCGCCGCGCCAAGCCCGTAAAGCGTGGTATGGAAAAAGCTTAACTCGCGGTTGAGCGAGAGCAGGGCGACACCCAACACCGCACAGTTGGTCGTGATCAAAGGCAGAAAGATGCCCAGTACTTGATGCAGCAGCGGGCTTAAATGGCGCACCATAATCTCGGTGAACTGCACAACTGCGGCAATCACCACAATAAAGCTGATGGTGCGCAGATAGGTCACATCCAGCGGCACCAACAAGCCGTAATAGACAACGTAGCTTGCAGCCGAGGCAAGTGTTAATACGAAAGTGGTCGCCAGCGACATGCCCATGGCAGATTCCAGCTTATTGGAAACCCCCATAAACGGGCACAGCCCCAAAAACTGTACCAATACAAAATTATTGACCAGCGCCGTGCTGATCAGAATGATAAATAACTCGCTCATAGTGACGTATCGTGGCTGACGACAAAAAAATCAGCATTAGGCGGTGTGAATATCTTGACCTGGTGGCGTCCTGCCGCTTTGGCGCTATAAAGCGCTTGATCGGCGGTGCTCATTAGTACATTCGGAGAAATATCGGTGCCTTCGTCCAGCGACCCGATTCCTACGCTAATAGTAACATAGGGCGCTACGGGCGAGGCCAGATGAGGAAATGCTAAAGCATCTATCGTGTCATGCAGCAACTGACCAATATGTTTTGCCTGTTGGGCAGAGGTATTGGGCAGTAATGCGCTAAATTCTTCACCCCCGGTTCGGGCGATTAAAAAATCATGCGTGGTGGCCACTTTTTGCAGTGTCTGGGCGACCTGCTGCAAGCACTGGTCGCCTTTCTGGTGCCCATAGTGGTCATTGAAAAGCTTGAAATGATCGATATCCAGCATCATCACGGCGAGTGGTTGCGATGACGCCTCCATTTCATGAATGGACGCTTGAAGGCGCTGGTCGAACAGCCGCCGGTTAGGTAGGCCCGTTAAAGAATCATGCGTGGAGAGATTTAAAAGCTCAGCATTAAGCTCACGTTGTCGACTTAGCTGCTGATCAAAGCTTCGCGCTAATAGCCCAATTTCATCGTTACGCTGGCAAAGCAGTGCAGAGTCCAAATTACTGTCTTCACTCATAGTTTGTTTTGCAAAAATGGCCAGTGCTTTAAGTGGCTTTAAAATCATGCGCTCCATAAGCCAGAGTACAAAGCCAATCACAAACAGCATGAGGCAAGCTGTCCAGATTAATACATAGCGAATGGTACTAAGGCTTGCTAGATAATGAGTACGGTTAAGTTGAGTGCCCACCAAGATGCTAATGGTGGGCACATTGGTCGGCAGTAAATGATGGGCGTAAATCGTCTCGCCCTCAATGTTGGTAAACGGTATGGCCTCAGAAGTCGGTCGCTGCTCAATGGTGATCGGAAGGCCTGTTACATTTTCCATCTGCGCTACCCATTTTTTATCCATTAAGCGCACTTTGGCTAACCAGCCGACGCTCGGGCCGCTGCCGTCAGTGCGCAGAATTGGCGTAATGGCGACCATTGCCGGAGCGCTAACCCCTGGTGAAAGAAAATATTGCTGTTCAGGGGTGTTTTCTATCGAACGCTGGATACTGTCAATCAACGCTGCCATCCAGGCGCAATCATCAGTAACGCCTGCACAGATTGCAAACTGGTTAGTGTCAGGGTCTAAGCCTGAAAGAAAGTAGATCTCGCCGTTAGCATCAAAAAACGCTATCAACTGGTAGCGCATCTCTCTCATCATATCAGGGCTGAAATTAACGTCGGCGTAGCGTGGATAGTTATTTTGAACGAATTGATAAGTATCGTCCCAGTGAGCCCAATCACGCGCTTGAGCCAGTAGGCTTTGCTGGGCTAAGTCGAGACTGCGTTCAACACGTTTTAGCTCCTGATTAATAACGCCACGCTCTTCTTCGTGCAGGGCGGGAAAAATAAACCATTTACTCATCACGACTAATGAGCATAGAGCGAGCAATAGCACACCACTCAACGCTACTAAAAATTGAAAACGCAGTGATTGAGAGAAGTGCCGAAGCATAATCAGGCCTAAACGGAGAGTCTTGTAAAAGGTTTATTAAGCAATACACGCAAGAAGGGGGCAGAGTCTGGTCGTCTCTACCCCCTGGAAGTGCTTAAAGGTCGGCTACATTACACGTTGGCCGGGTTCGGCACCAGCGTCAGGTGAAAGCAGATAAATACCGTCTTTATTGGCCGAGGCAAGCACCATACCTTCGGAAAGGCCAAAACGCATTTTACGCGGGGCAAGGTTGGCGACCATGACGGTAAGACGCCCTTCCAGCGCCTCGGGTGCATAGGAGCTGCGAATGCCGGAGAATACGTTGCGGGTTTCGCCGCCTAAATCCAGCGTCAATTGCAGCAGCTTATCAGCGCCCTCTACGTACTGTGCCTTGGTGATACGGGCAATGCGCAAATCTACCTTTGCAAAGTCATCAAAGCTGATTTCGGCAGCAATGGGGGCTTCTGCCAGAGGTCCTTTAGGAGCTTCCTTAAGCTTTTGCTCTTCCACCAGATCCTCCTTTGAGGCTTCAATCATAGCGTCGATTTTGTCACGTTCTACTCGGGTCATCAGGGGTTTGAATTTCTCCACCTCATGGCTCACCAGTGCACTATGACGGCTTTCCCAGTTAAGTGAGTCAAGCTTCAAGAAGGCTTGTGCCTGGGCGGCCATGGTAGGTACTACTGGGGCTAAGTACACCATCAACTGGCGAAAAAGGTTAATGCCTACTGAACAAATCTCGAGTACTTCTTCGTCACGGCCGTCCTGCTTGGCAAGTGCCCAGGGCTCTTTATCGGCAATATAGGTATTGGCTTCATCAGCCAGTTCCATGATCTTGCGCATGGCACGGCTAAATTCGCGTGCCTCAAAATCTTCGGCGATCTCATCGCCCGCGGCAATAAACCGAGCGACCATCTGCGGTTCGGCGCAGTGCGCGGAAAGCGTACCGCCACCAATCTTTTTTACGAACCCGGCACAGCGGCTGGCGATATTGACCACTTTGCCAACGAGATCCGCATTAACCCGCGCTGAAAAGTCTTCCAGGTTGAGGTCAAGGTCATCAACTTTAGAGGTGAGCTTTGCCGCAAAGTAGTAACGCAAGTACTCAGGATTCAAGTAGTCGGCGTAGGTAGCAGCTTTGATAAATGTGCCACGGGACTTAGACATTTTGGCGCCGTCCACGGTTAAAAAGCCGTGGCAGTTAACCGCAGTAGGCGTGCGTAAATCGGCACCGTGCAGCATGGCCGGCCAGAAAAGTGCGTGGAAATAAACGATATCTTTACCAATGAAGTGATAGACCTCGGCGCTGGAATCCTTATGCCAATAGCTATCAAAATCGATGCCTTCACGCTCGCATAGATTTTTAAAGCTGGCCAAGTAGCCGATAGGCGCATCAAGCCAAACGTAAAAATACTTGCCTGGCGCATCCGGAATTTCAAATCCAAAGTAGGGTGCATCCCGGGAGATATCCCACTCATTAAAGCCTGACTCAAACCACTCCATCAGCTTGTTGCGAATTTGTGGTTGAACATGGCCATCGTTTATCCAGGCCTGTAGAAACGCTTCAAAGTCGGGCAGTTTAAAGAAATAGTGGGTTGAACTGCGCACTTCAGGAATGGCGCCAGAAATAGCTGAGACCGGATTAATTAGGTCGGCTGGGGTATAGGTGGCGCCGCATTTTTCGCAGTTATCGCCATACTGATCCTCCGTCCCGCATTTCGGACAGGTACCCTTGATGAAGCGGTCTGCCAGGAACAGGCCTTTTTGAGGGTCGTACATCTGCTCGATATCGCGGGTAGCAATATGGCCTTTGTCGCGCAGACGCTTATAAATTAGCTCACTGAAGTGACGATTTTCATCGGAATGCGTGGAGTGGTAGTTATCAAAACCCACGCCAAAGCGGGCAAAATCTTCCTGATGATCCTGCGAGACCCGGTCAATCAAGGCTTCCGGTGAAATACCTTCCTGCTCGGCACGCAGCATGATGGCCGTGCCATGAGCGTCGTCGGCACAAACGTAGTAGCACTGCTGGCCACGGCTTTTCTGAAAACGTACCCAGATATCGGTTTGGATATATTCAAGCAAGTGACCGAGGTGAATAGCTCCATTAGCGTAGGGGAGCGCGCTGGTCACCAGAATGTTGCGCGTGGCAGAGTTAGACATGGTGAATGATAATTCCGATTAGGCGATGACAATAAAACGGCGAAGTTAACCGACGGCTTAGCCGGTTAGCGTAATTAAGTGGCGAAGATGCCAGCAGATCAGATGAATAGGACACCTGTATCTTCGCTTTTCATGAAGCTAGTACAGCGCTTGCTCTTCTTGAACGACTTCTTTCAAAAGTTCTAAAAATAGCCTGTCGGCCTCTGAATGCTCGGCAGGATCTTCCGGAATATGCACACTGGTAGTGTCCGAAATTTCATTGGCGATCCGTGCCATAACGGTCGGGCTGCTGCCTTCAGTTAATTGCTGACGAGCGATCACCAGCGACTGTTCAAGAATATTGGGGTCTTGAAGCAATTTACGTATAAAGCCGCGTAGTTCATTAATAATACGCGTTTTTTGAATTTCCGATGCAGACATAAAGCTCTCCTTAACGCCGCGCTTGCGCATATTGGCAAGCGGGGCCAGTCAATGCATTGACCATAGCATTTTTTTGTGGAGCGGGCATGGCTCGACTGGGTCCAAAGCCTATCGCGCAGTCCTATTATTTAAGCGTCAAACGCCCCGCTTTGTGTTTAACGGGGTTGGCATACTGTGCTAACCAGTATGGCCGAAGGTTCTCAGGAATGCTTTCCATACGCGCTTTAAAGCGCTCACGGTCCTGGCGGGTAATCGTCTTGCGAGCCACTAGCTCCGGTGCTTCACCGAGTGCTTCCAGAGCCAGGTAATGGCTTGGGTAAAGCCGATAACCGCCGATAACCTGGCGATCAATCTCCGCCGCTACTTCGTCTGGGGTGGCCATGTCGGCACCTACCGGGGTGCCAAAGCGTAGCTGTACTCGGCCTTTTTCACCGGTAATACCCGAGACAATCGAGCGAATATCTTCAAATTCGCTTTTTGCGTAGCTTCCCTGGTTCGCTATGTCATGCAGCTCCTGGGCTTTTTGCAGGTCACAGGGGTCGTATTCATAGCTGATGGAGACCGGGACGAGTTTAAGCTCAGCCACGGCGTCGCCAAACACCATGTCGCGCTCTGCATTACGCTTGGCCATGGTGAGCATCTTGATGATCGCGGGGTCAGTGCGGTCAATGCCATTTTTGGCACGCCCTTCACGCTGCGCCATCCATATAGAGTGGTTATCGCTGGTAATCGAGTGGCGAATATAGGCGGAAAGCTGCTGGTAGGCGGCCAGCATGGCGCGTTTGCCGCGCGCGCTTCTCGGAACGATAAAGCTTTTATTAAGCCGCATCAGGTCGGTGACATACGGTTTTTTCAGCAAATTATCACCGATGGCGATACGCACTGTATCGCGCCCTGCCTGGTAAAGCGCATAGTTAACAAAGGCGGGGTCGAGCGATATATCTCGGTGGTTACCAATAAACAGATAGGCACTTTCTGGATCGAGCTTATCCAGGCCTGAGACTTCAAATGCATCTGTCGTGGTGCGAATCATGCGCTCCATATAGCTGGCAATGCGCATTTGAAAATCGCGTACCGTCGTGACCCCTTTTACTTCACGCTGTATCGCATTGCTTGCAAGCTTGCGCGCAAGCGATGGAACCCAGCGTGCCATGCGGGGCAATCGAAAGCGGGTAAGCGCATCCAGTAGCTCGCTGTCGCGGGCCAGTCGTGCAAGGACATCGGCCACTTCGGTGTCCGTATACGGGCGTATATCTGCCCACGGGTCGGTGGCATTCAGAGCGTTGGTTACGTCGTTGTGATGAGTCATGCGATCCGTTGGATGATAAACAGTAAAAATCAATTCATTGCAGCGAGATCAAACGTTAGGCATCTGCTGGCGTCGCAGGTTCCTGCTTGTTTTCACCACCCAGCCACTCTATCAGACGAGCAACGTCATCGGATAACGCCTGCGCCATTAAAATAAAGTCGGTTTCAAGTCGGGCCAGGGCGTCATCGCCATCGTCTGCGTGGTCCGCTTCTTCGATCAAGGCATCGCCAAAACGTAGCGATTTAAGCGCGAGGTCGTCATGCAGTACAAAACTTAAGCGGCCTTCCAGGCTCATCGCAAGCTTGCTTGCCTGACGTCCACTTTCCAGCAGTTGCTGAATTTCATCGCTATCCAGATCAACCTGACGGGCGCGGAGTACGCCATCATCGCCCTTGGCTTTAAGTTCAACCTGATCGCCCAACTGTAAATCCGCAGGGCGGCTGGCGGGGTCGCCAAGCCAGGTCGTCATCGCGCGGATGGGTAGCGTCTGGGACGATAAAGGCGTGGCTTTCAGGCTGCCCAGTGTCTCACGGAGTAGATCCAGAAGATCTTCAGCTCGGGTGCGGGAGCTTGCGTTAATGCCAATCAAGTGGCGTCGCATATCCCACCACAGATCAATCTTCTGGCTGCGCACAAAGGCACGCGGAAGAAGCGCTTCGGTTACCTGCTCTTTGAGCGCCGTCTTCTCTTTACGGGTGACTTTGCGGCCTTCACGGGCTTCTATGTCAGCAACCTGCTCATCAACTTCTTCTTTCACCACCGAGGCGGGGAGCAGGCGTTCTTGACGCAATACCGAAAGCAAACGCTGGCCTTGAATCTCGTGGAGCAACTGGCCACCGCTAAGCCGTCCTGCGGGAGCTGTCCAGCCCAGGCGTCGGGCATCCGCATTGCCCAGCGGTTTGGCTGCGTGAGCTTGTAGCGCATCAGAAAGTGTTGTGCTGTCGAGCTCTGGCGCGCCGTGTAGGCGATATAAATGCAGGTGCTTAAACCACATGTCACCGATCCTGTTCAAAAGGTGGCACATTATGTCGAAAGCGGGGCATTCCTGCCAGCACCTTACTGTATAGGTGCTTATTGTATGTGTTTTAAACTTGTGTTTGATTAAGTCAATGGCTTATCAGTCGCTTTTTAAGTTTATTGAACAACCACCAAAGGAGTTGTTATGTCCAAGTCGCTCTCTCGCGTTCATCTGCGCGTTCGCGGTTTTCATTTAGATGGTTACGGGCATGTCAACAACGCCCGCTATCTGGAATTTATGGAGGAGGGCCGCTGGGCATTTTTTGACGAACACCCGGCGTTGATTAGCGAGCTTCATGATGCCGGGCGTGCATTTGTCGTGGTGAATCTGAATATTGATTACCGCGCGGCAGCAGGGCATGGCGATGATTTAATCGTATTGACGGGTATTGTGGAGGTGGGCGAGCGAAGTGCCATTTGCCATCATCGAATTTATCGAGACGATGGCGTACTGATTGCCCAAGCCGACCTCACCTTTGTGCTTCTCGATATGCGGGCCAATAAGGCGGCGACCATCGAAGGCAGCGTGAGTCATGCGCTTAAAGGATTGATACTAACCAAAGAGCAGTTTTCGGTATAACAATCAATGCGCGGTACCCGGCTGCCCTTGCTGCGGATGCAGTGGTATGATGTAGCAGTATCTGCGCACCGTCTTGCTGTCTAGCAGTAGCGGTATTTAAGCGCTTTCAACTCTCGCAGTGCCAATGCAGTGCAAAGGATCTGACTTTCATGGGTGACATCGCCAGAGAAATCTTGCCCGTCAATATTGAAGACGAGCTCAAACAGTCGTATCTCGACTATGCGATGAGTGTCATTATCGGCCGCGCGCTACCCGATGTGCGTGACGGTCTGAAACCTGTTCACCGGCGTGTGCTGTTTGCCATGCATGAACTGGGTAATGACTGGAATAAACCGTACAAGAAATCGGCGCGTGTTGTCGGCGATGTCATCGGTAAATATCACCCGCATGGTGATAGTGCGGTTTACGACACCATCGTACGGATGGCGCAGCACTTTTCGATGCGTCACGTTCTGGTCGACGGCCAGGGCAACTTCGGTTCGATTGATGGCGATAACGCCGCCGCCATGCGTTATACCGAAGTGCGCATGTCGCGCCTGGCACATGAGTTGCTGGCGGATCTTGAAAAAGATACCGTCGATTGGGTCGATAACTACGACGGTACCGAACGTATTCCTGCCGTATTGCCCACTAAAGTCCCCAACCTGCTGATTAACGGCTCATCGGGTATTGCGGTAGGTATGGCGACCAATATTCCACCGCATAACATGCGCGAAGTTATCGACGGCTGTTTGGCGTTGATCGATGACTACACGCTGTCGGTGGACGATCTGATGGAGTACATCCCCGGTCCTGATTTCCCGACCGCAGGTATTATCAATGGGCGTGCCGGCATTTTAGATGCTTACCGCACCGGGCGTGGGCGCATCTATGTACGTGCCAGCCACACGATCGAGCACCATGATAAGACGGGTCGTGATCACATCATCATTACCGAGCTGCCTTATCAGGTAAACAAAGCGCGCCTGATTGAAAAAATCGCCGAGCTGGTTAAAGAAAAGAAAATCGAAGGCATTGCCGAGCTGCGCGATGAGTCTGATAAAGACGGCTTGCGGGTCGTTATTGAGATTAAGCGCGGCGAGTCGGGTGAAGTCGTCGTTAATAATCTCTTTGCCCAGACACAGCTTCAAAACGTGTTTGGTATCAATATGGTGGCCCTTGAAAATGGCCAGCCACGCACGCTGAACCTGAAAGAAATGCTGGAAGCGTTTATTCGTCACCGCCGTGAGGTGGTGACGCGTCGGACGCTGTTTGAGCTTAAGAAAGCGCGTGAGCGCGGGCATATATTGGAAGGCCTGGCGGTTGCCATCTCGAATATTGATGAAATCATCGAGATGATTAAAGCCTCGCCCAATGCCGCTGAAGCCAAAGAGAAGCTGTTGACGAAAACGTGGCAGCCTGGCCAGGTCACCGGGATGCTAGAGCGGGCGGGCGCCACGTCATGCAAGCCCGAAGAGTTGGATGAAAGCTTTGGCCTTAATCCCTCGGCTACCGAATATCGCCTATCGCCTGCCCAGGCGCAGGCCATTCTTGAGCTGCGGCTGCATCGCTTAACTGGCCTTGAGACCGAGAAGCTGCTCAATGAATACCTGGCTATTCTGGAAAGAATCGCCGAGCTGACCGAAATCCTTGCCTCGGCCGACCGGTTGATGGAAGTGATTCGCGAAGAACTGCATGCCGTACGCGATCAATACGGCAATGATCGCCGCACTGAAATTCAGGCAAGCCATCTGGATCTATCGATCGAAGACCTGATTGCTGAAGAAGACATGGTGGTTACCGTGTCGCGCTCTGGCTACGCCAAAACCCAGCCGCTTTCGGATTATCAAGCGCAGCGGCGTGGTGGACGCGGCAAGTCGGCAACGTCGATGAAGGACGAGGATGTGATTGAACATCTGCTCGTTGCTTCAACCCACGATACCGTTCTGCTGTTCTCCAACCGCGGTAAAGTGTATTGGCTGAAAGTGTACGAGATGCCGTCCGCTAGCCGCGGCTCGCGCGGCAAGCCTCTGGTCAATATGTTGCCGCTGGAAGAGGGCGAATCGGTTAACGCCATTCTGCCGGTACGTGATTACGATCCGGAGCACTATATCTTCTTCGCGACCGCCAATGGCACCGTGAAGCGGACAAGCCTTGAGCAGTTCTCTCGTCCGCGTAGCGTGGGTCTGATTGCCATCGACCTGGAAGAAGGCGACCGTCTGGTCGGCGCGGCCATTACGTCAGGCTCTGACCATGCCATGCTGCTCTCTTCAAATGGTAAAGCAATCCGTTTTGAAGAAGGCAAGGCGCGCGCAATGGGCCGTACCGCTCGCGGTGTGCGTGGCATGCGTCTGGCGGATGGCGCTGAAGTGATCAGCCTGATCATCCCCAAAAGCCAGCAGATTGACGCGGAAGCCGATGCCGATGTGGTTGCAGAAGGTGTTGAAGAAAACGCCACTGAAAGCACCCAGGTAGAAGGTCAGATCTACATTCTGACGGCCAGTGAAAATGGTTACGGCAAGCGTACGCGTCTGGAAGAGTTCCCGCTGCGTGGGCGTGGCGGTCAAGGTGTTATCGCCATGCAAACCAGTGAGCGCAACGGTTCGCTGGTAGCCGCCATGCAGGTTTATGACAGCGATGAAATGATGCTGATTACAGACCGTGGAACGCTGGTGCGTACACGCGTGGAAGAGGTTTCTACCACTTCGCGTAATACCCAGGGCGTCATGCTGATTCGTCTGGGTAAAGAAGAAAAACTGGTTAAAACCGTGCGTGTTGATGAGCCTGTTGACAGTGAGCTGGAGACACTGGTTGAAGAGGGCGAGCAAGACAACGCGGACGCAAGCGCACAGGACACTGGGACTGATGACACGTCACTATAACTTTTGTGCAGGGCCAGCGGCCCTGCCTGTTGCGGTGCTCGAAAGAGCCCGCAGCGAGCTGGTGGACTATCAAGGACGTGGCTTGTCCGTTATGGAGATGAGCCACCGCAGCGATGAGTTTATCGCTATTGCTGAAAAGGCAGAGGCGGATTTTCGCCAGCTGCTCGGTGTGCCCGAAAATTATAAAGTGCTATTTTTGCAAGGCGGCGCCAGCCTGCAATTTTCCATGCTGCCCATGAACCTGTTGGGTCAGGGTGGCAGTGCTGACTTTATCCAGACAGGCATTTGGGGCAAAAAGGCACTTAACGAAGCCAAGCGGCTGGGCTATGCGTGTCATGTGGCGGGCAGCAGCGAGCCTAACGGGCACGTTGCTGTGCCTGAGCATGATGTACTGCGGGTCAGCAAAGACGCTGCCTATCTGCACTACACCTCCAATGAAACGATTGGTGGTCTGGAGTTTGATTACACGCCGCACATGACACGTAAGGATGGTCAATCCGTGCCGCTAGTGTGCGATATGTCATCCAACATTCTTTCCAAGCCAATTGATGTCTCGGAGTTTGGCGTTATCTACGCCGGAGCACAAAAGAATATAGGCCCTGCGGGATTAACACTGGTGGTGGTGCGTGATGATCTAATAGGCCGCGCTAAGCCCGATATTCCTTCGTTGTTTGATTATCAAATGCTGGCGGAAGCCGGGTCCATGGTGAATACACCGCCAACCTATGCATGGTATTTGGCTGGGCTTGTCTTCGAATGGTTGCGCAATGATATCGGTGGTCTAACGGCTATGGATGCGATCAATCAGCGCAAGTCGGACAAACTCTATGCCGCCATTGAAGCCAGCGATTTTTATAGCAATCCGATTGCTGAGCAGAACCGCTCACGCATGAACGTGCCGTTTGTGCTAGCCGATTCAGCGCTCGATAAGGCCTTTTTGCAAGAAGCGGATCAGGCTGGACTGCTAAATTTAAAAGGCCATCGCAGCGTGGGAGGAATGCGCGCCAGTTTGTACAATGCGGTGCCCGAAGAAGCGGTCGATGCATTGGTGGCTTTTATGGCAGATTTTGAAAAACGAAGGGGCTAACAACTATGTCCGACACGCCGGTCGATTTGGACGAACTGCGGCAGCGTATTGATCAACTGGATGGCGATATTCTACGCCTGATCAGTGAGCGTGCTGACTGCGCCCAGAAAGTCGCTCACGTTAAGCTTGCTCAAGACAAAGATGCGGTGTTTTACCGTCCTGAGCGCGAAGCGCAGGTATTGCGGCGTATTATGGCGCTAAACCAGGGGCCTCTTGATTCTGAAGAGATGGCGCGGCTGTTTCGCGAAATCATGTCGGCGTGTTTGGCTCTTGAGCAGCCCGTCAAAGTGGCTTATTTGGGGCCTGAGGGTACGTTTACTCAGCAGGCAGCCTTAAAGCACTTTGGCGGCAGCGCTATCAGTCTGCCCATGGCGGCCATTGATGAAGTCTTTCGTGAAGTGGAAGCCGGCGCGGTTAACTACGGTGTTGTGCCCGTTGAAAACTCAACGGAAGGCGTAGTTAACCATACGCTCGACACTTTTATGGATTCTTCTATCCATATTTGTGGCGAGGTCGTATTACGTATTCATCATCATCTGTTGATTAGTGATACGACGCGGCGCGATAAGATATCCCGTATCTATTCCCATCCCCAGTCTTTTGGACAGTGCCGCAAATGGTTGGATGCGCATTATCCGCACGCGGAACGTGTACCGGTGTCGTCTAATGCTGAGGCAGCCAAGCTGGTAAAAACCGAATGGCACAGCGCGGCAATCGCTGGCGACATGGCCGCAAAGCTTTACGGTCTTGAGCGTATTGCCGATAAAATTGAAGACCGGCCGGATAATTCGACCCGGTTTTTAATTATCGGCAATCAGCAAGTGCCCATGGCGGGTGACGATAAAACGTCGGTTGTGGTGGCCATGCGTAACTTGCCCGGCGCGCTACATGATCTGCTAGAGCCTTTCCATCGCCATAAAATTGATTTGACGCGTATTGAAACGCGCCCGTCACGCAGCGGTGTCTGGAATTACGTATTCTTCATCGATTTTAAAGGCCATGCTGATGAGCCTCGAGTCGCTGCCGTGCTGGAAGAAGTCCGACTGCGTGCCTCTGAGCTGCGTGTCTTGGGTTCTTATCCGCAGGGCGTGCTGTGACGGCTGCAGTATTGCCGGTAAATGGTATGCCTTCCTGCCACGAACAGCGCCTGCTGATCGTTGGCTTGGGCTTGATTGGCGGGTCCTTGGCGGCGGCCTTGCGTGCCTCAGGATTTAAGGGTGTGATCACGGCCTGTGATCCAAGCGAAGATGAAATTGCCCGCGGTATCGATATGGGATTAATCGATACCGGTGGCGTGGCGCTTGCTGATCAAGTGGCAGGCGCCAGCATGATCGTTATCGCGGTACCTGTGTTGGCAATGGAGTCGGTGATGGCATCGCTTGCAGACCTGATCACACATGCTGCTAGCAACGTGGTATTAACGGATGTAGGTAGCACGAAAGCGACCATCCGAGACTGCGCGGCGCGTGTGTTTGGCCGAGTGCCGCCCAATATGGTGTTGGGCCATCCTATAGCAGGCTCAGAAAAGAGCGGTGTGGCGGCGGCTAACCCGGCGCTTTATGTTCACCACAACGTTATTTTGACCCCTGAGCCGGATGTTGATCCAGATGCTTTGATGCGGGTGCGCGCGTTGTGGCAGGCCTGCGGTGCCTGTGTGCTGGAGATGGACGTTGAGCGTCACGATCAGGTGTTGGCGCGGACCAGCCATTTACCCCATCTATTAGCATTTTCATTGGTTGATACGCTTGCCCGTCAAGACGAGCGTCTTGAGATATTTCGATACGCCGCCGGAGGTTTTCGCGACTTTACGCGTATCGCTGGCAGCGACCCGGTGATGTGGCGGGATATCTTTACGGCCAATCGCGAGGCGGTGCTGACGTCACTGGATGATTTTGAAGCAGGTCTTGCCCGGCTGCGCCAAGCGATTGAGCAGGGCGATAGCGATGCCCTTATTGCGACCTTCGATCGTGCCAGCCACGCACGGCATTACTTTGATACGTTATTGAATAAAACCAGCTATCAAGCGGAATATAATATGCAACCACAAGGTAAGGTAACTTATCGAGTACGGCCAGGCGGCCAGGCTCAAGGCCGTTTACGCGTACCGGGCGATAAATCCATATCGCACCGCTCCATTATGCTGGGCGCCCTCGCCGAAGGCGTGACTGAGGTCAAAGGGTTTCTTGAAGGTGAAGATAGCCTGGCCACGCTGCAAGCCTTTCGTGAAATGGGCGTGGCGATTGAAGGTCCACACCAGGGGCGTGTAACAATTCACGGTGTGGGAATAAAGGGCCTTAAAGCACCGGCCGGACCAATTTATGTTGGTAACTCTGGAACCGCCATGCGGCTGTTCGCGGGGCTTTTAGCTGGGCAGGCATTTGATAGTGAGCTTACTGGTGATGAGTCGTTGACCAAACGCCCTATGGCACGGGTGGCTGACCCGTTGCGTTTGATGGGGGCTTCTATTGAAACGGCTGAGGGTGGCCGTCCGCCACTAAAAATTAAAGGTGGCACGGCGCTTAAAGGCATTTTCTACGATATGCCCATGGCTAGCGCCCAAGTGAAATCATGCCTACTGTTGGCCGGGCTTTATGCCGAAGGTGAAACGCGCGTACGAGAACCGGCGCCAACGCGTGATCATACTGAGCGTATGCTTAATGGTTTTGGCTATTCAGTGTCACGCGAAGGTGACACCTGCTGGTTGCAGGGTGGCGGAACCTTAAGCGCTGGCCCCATTGACGTCCCCTCCGATATTTCATCGGCGACGTTCTTTATGGTGGCCGCAGCGATTACGCCAGGGGCCGATATCACCCTTGAGCATGTAGGCATTAACCCGACCCGTGTTGGCGTCATTAATATTCTTACGCTGATGGGCGCCAATCTTGAGCTTCTTAACCAAGCTGAAGTGGGCGGCGAGCCGGTGGCCGACATTCGCATTCGATATGCGCCGCTTAAGGGTATTGATATTCCGGTCGACCAAGTGCCGCTTGCGATTGATGAATTCCCTGCGCTATTTATAGCCGCCGCTAACGCCCAAGGAACAACGCGCTTGCGTGGTGCTGAAGAACTCCGCGTTAAAGAGTCTGATCGTATTCAGGCCATGGCCGATGGGTTGGCAATTTTAGGCGTTGAGCATACGGTAGTTGAAGATGGTATCGATATCCTGGGTAACGCTGACGCACAAGTGCCAAGCTACGGCGGTGGACGCATTGATAGCCTGGGTGATCATCGTATCGCCATGGCGTTTACGATTGCTTCACTGCGGGCTAGTGACGACATTATCATTGATGACTGCGCCAATGTGGCAACGTCATTCCCCAGCTTCGTTGAACTGGCTAATAAAATTGGCATGAGGGTTAACGTGGAGGGGCAGCATGACTAAGCGTATCCCTGTTCTGGCCATTGATGGACCCGGTGGGGCAGGCAAGGGAACCATTAGTAGTTTGGTTGCCGAACGTTTGGGCTGGCATTTGCTGGATAGCGGGGCGCTTTATAGGCTAACGGCTACCGCAGCGGTGAAGCACGGTATTGCGCTTGATGACGAAGAGGCAGTTGCCGCATTAGCAGAGTCGCTGGATGTCGCTTTCCCCATTGAGGGCGGTAAGCCCCGTACGCTGCTTGAAGGTGATGATGTAAGCCAGTCGATCCGGACCGAACAAACTGGTGAGTTGGCTTCTCAGGTAGCTGCGCTACCCGCCGTTCGTGCGGCTCTGCTTCAACGACAGAGGGATTTTCAGAAGGCGCCAGGGCTCGTGGCCGATGGCCGTGATATGGGAACCGTGGTATTCACGGATGCGCCATTAAAGATATTTTTAACCGCTAGTGCTGAAGAACGTGCGCGTCGACGCCATCTTCAGTTGCAGGAAGCGGGCATGAATGCTAGTCTTTCGAGTCTTTTGAAGGAGATTCAGGCACGCGATGCACGCGACACGCAGCGCAGCGTGGCACCTCTCAAGCCGGCAGATGATGCCATTACGCTTGATACCACGCGCCTGAGCATACCGGAAGTGGTTGAACGGCTGACGGAATTGCTTGCCCTGAAAGGGTTGGCATCCGACACCTGATTCTCCCTTGCGGCGTTTTTGGAAAGGTGTCACGACGTGGCAGGGCGGCAGTTCATATGATCGTTCATATCAGTGAGCCCGGTCAGGTCTAACCAGCGCTAACACCTCCAAAAGCAGAGTGACATTAGGCCCGTACTCGCTGGTGGTACGGAGAAGGCATTTATGCCTCAACAACGTTGATCACGTAGGAAAACCATGAGCGAAAGCTTTGCTGAACTGTTTGAACAGTCCCTTAACGACATTAACATGGAGCCAGGCGCTATCGTCGCGGCTCAAGTTGTCGACATCGATGGCGACTGGGTTACCGTCAATGCTGGTCTTAAATCTGAAGGCCAGATCCCGGCGGCACAATTCCGCGATGAAAATGGCGAGTTAAACATCGCTATCGGTGACGACGTTCACGTTGCACTGGAAGCCGTAGAAGATGGCTTCGGTGAAACACGTCTGTCCCGTGAAAAAGCCAAGCGCGCAGAAGCTTGGAAGATTCTGGAAGCCGCCTTCGAGAAAGACGAAATCATCAAAGGCGTGATCAACGGTAAAGTCAAAGGCGGCTTCACTGTCGACGTCGACTCTATCCGTGCCTTCCTGCCGGGTTCTTTGGTCGACGTACGTCCGGTTCGCGATACTGCGCATTTGGAAAATAAAGAGCTGGACTTTAAAGTCATCAAGCTTGATCCGAAGCGCAATAACGTTGTTGTTTCTCGTCGTGCCGTTCTTGAAGCTGAAAACAGTGCCGAGCGCGAAGCGCTGCTGGCAACGCTTCAGGAAGGCCAGCAGATCAAAGGTATCGTTAAGAACCTGACAGACTACGGCGCGTTCGTAGATCTGGGTGGTGTTGACGGCCTGCTGCATATCACCGATATGGCGTGGAAGCGCATCAAGCACCCGTCTGAAATCGTTGCTGTTGGCGACGAAATCAACGTTAAAGTGCTGAAGTTTGACCGTGAGCGCAACCGCGTTTCATTGGGTCTGAAGCAATTGGGCGAAGATCCGTGGGTCAACATTAAGCAGCGTTACCCGGAAGGCACCAAAGTACATGCTGTGGTCACTAATCTGACCGATTACGGCTGCTTTGCTGAGCTGGAAGAGGGCGTTGAAGGTCTGGTTCACGTTTCTGAAATGGATTGGACCAACAAAAACATCCATCCGTCTAAAGTTGTCCAAGTGGGCGACGATGTTGACGTCATGGTGTTGGATATCGATGAAGAGCGTCGTCGTATTTCTCTGGGTATCAAGCAGTGTACTGCTAATCCGTGGGAAACGTTTAACGCTGAATACAACAAGGGCGACCGTGTTTCAGGTACCATCAAGTCAATCACTGACTTCGGTATCTTTATCGGCCTTGAAGGCGGTATCGATGGTCTGGTTCACCTATCCGATATTTCCTGGACAGAGACTGGTGAAGAAGCGGTTCGTAACTTCAAGAAAGGCGATGAAGCCGAAGCCGTTATTCTGTCTATCGATCCTGAGCGTGAGCGCATTTCTTTAGGTATCAAGCAAATGGATTCCGATCCTGTTGCTGAATACCTGTCTGTTAACGATAAGGGCAGCATTGTGACTGGCCGTATTGTTGAAGTAGACGCTAAAGAAGCACACGTTGAGCTGGCAACCGACGTTATTGCCATCCTCAAAGCCTCTGAAATCAGTGCTGACCGTATTGAAGACGCGCGTAATGTGCTGAACGAAGGCGACAGCGTTGAAGCGCGTATCATTAATGTCGATCGCAAGAGCCGTCAGATTAATCTGTCGATCAAAGCGAAAGAGCAGGATGATACCCGTCAGAACCTGAAAAAGCTGCGTGATCAAGAACCCGAAGCTGGTGGTCCGACCACTATCGGTGACCTTATCAAACAGCAGATGGGCCAAGACTAAGCTATTTAGTCGCTGGTTCTAAGAAGCGCCGCCCTATGGGCGGCGCTTTTTTTTGTATGTGAATTTATGGTTTTCTAATAGTGTTGTTTTATTAGATTGACGCTAATGACGTATTTAAACGTTTATAAAATTACATTAAACACTTAAAAAAATATTAGTAGTCGAATGAAAACCGTCTAGACTATTGTCAAAGTGTAGTTTTAAAGTAATAATGAGCGCGCATTCTGAACTAATGGATATTGTGCAGGTCAATTCAGTATCTAGTAGATAAACCTGAAGTATAAGGACTCCCCCATGTCACTTCTAAATGAATATATTCAAAAAGAGCAGCAACTTAAGCAGCTTCAAGAAGACTTGCAACGTCTTGAAGGCGATCAGCGTTTAAAAAGCGAGTTGGAATTCAAAGCTAAGCTTGAAGCGCTGATGAACGAATTTGGTAAACGTCCCGCAGATGTTATTGCACTGCTAGATCCTGCAAATGATCAGCGTGGTACGAAAGCGTCGGCAGGTAATAATGCGAATCGCCGTAAGCGCCGTCTTAAAATTTACAAAAATCCAAAAACGGGTGAAGTAATTGAAACCCGAGGTGGTAACCATAAAGGTTTGCGTAGCTGGAAAGACGAATACGGTGACGAAGCCGTAGAGTCATGGCTGGAAAGCATGGAAGACTAAATAGTAATGATCGGCATTTCTACTAGGAAATGCCGTTTTCATTTTTATCGTTGTTTAAATCTCTAAAATAGTAGCCTGAAGATCCATCCTTAGTTGATAGCGGCTAGCATAGCAGCGGAATTCTTAATCTAGCGAGAAGGGCATGCTGTGAAGCGACAGTGCTTCTCTGAAAAATTTCGGTCTATTTTTTGTGTTAATTGATCGAGGAAACATTGGAAATGTCGCCTCTGCATTATTTGATCGGCACCGCTAGACGATAACCATCGTGGGGATTTTCAAGGTATACTCCTATGGCGTATCGTAGGTAAGATGGCATTGAATAGACACTTAGCGTATTTGCTTTTATTAATTAGTAACTCTATAAAAAGGGATTGGGGTTGCTTAGCTCTCTGCAGAAGGCGTGACCTATCGCCGCACATTGAGCTGACGGGCCAGAAGCTACGTACAGGTGCCTCAGGTGCTGTGTCACGTTTGCCATAGCCTACTTACCTTGATTGCCACCGCTAAAGAAGAATTGAGAGTAGTTTAATAGTAAACTAGGTTCTGTGTTGAGCGAGTCGACGCTCCGTCGGCGACGTTAGACAATTTGCAAAGTTGCTGCTGTAGGGCGTTTTACTAAGCGTATTTACAGCTCAGATTTTTAGGTCGCATGATCATGCGTCACATGGGTTGGCCATGTATTTTCTGAGCGCTTGTGCTACCGGTATGAATTGTTTTCAGCCTTGTTAGCCTTTATTGAACATCTGATGAACTATAGTATTGCTGGCAAGTGGGTATATCATTGCCTATATATACTCATGTGTTGCAGGGGCAGGCATTCTCCCTTTCTTTGCTAGGTTATGTGCAATTGCCTCACCCTGCATCAACAGATCCGCATTGATAGGGCTGTGCGTTATGATGGCTTTTTAGTTACATTCCATCAGGCAAATAGTCATTTTTAGGTTAACTTTACGCAATTGAACACACTTGTGGAAAATGCCTGTCTACCAGGTGCTTCGACCATTTCAAGTAAGGTGTAAATGAAACATCAATGAAATATCACAAAGCTCCAAAACAGTTGGATGAGCGTGACAAGCTGCGTAAGTTTCGTGAGTTGGATGATGCATTTGCTCAGGCATTACGTCAGCTGGAAGATCCTAATAGTGGTTTTGACATTCCAACAGGGCCTCCCGTACGCTCCTTAGCCGCGTTAGAAAAAGACGATGCAGTCGAACAGCAGCAGGTAAGAGATCGTTTGTTCGAGCAGCAGCTGAAAGCGCTAATGAGCGAATATGATCAGTCTGACCAAGTATTAAATGAATTGATTTCAACATTGTTAGAATATGACCTCTGGCCTCAAGACGAAGCTCCCGCCATTTCTACGCCTTAAGGGCTTGTGTACGTCTGTTGATGGTTTATCGCTAACCGTTCGCAGGCCTTACTGACGGTAGCGATAAATACGTAAGCTAGGTAGGTACGCGTCGTGCTCAATCTTCTCATCGCGTCTTTTAGCCCGCGTTCGCTCTAAGGGCGGTTGTAAAGAGGGCGAGTTAACTTGAGGTAGGCGCTTATCAGGGGCGGGAACAAACAGGGGCATGGCAATATTAAGAGCCCGTCGCGAATGCCCATCAAGCAACGGTTCAGTAAAAAAGAGGTTGGCTCGCATCAAAGGCGCTTGTGCTTGCACCTGAGCCAATATTTCATTGCTAGGCAGGGCGGCCAGCTTGCGTAACTGGATACGTACGTGTGGCGCTTCGGTATCCAGCAGCATTAATTTTCGTTCCGCCTCTTGGACACTCAGCCGCTTGATAGAGCGGCCACTGCTATACCAGGCAAGCCGTATGCGTGAGACGGGCGCCTCAGCGATAGGTAGATGTCGCCAGCACTGTTTAAGATGCAGCCTGGCAAAGCCACTGCGCCGCAGTACATTGTCTACGTGAGGGTGTCGTTGCGGTAGGCGGTGTTTAATTTCTCCAAACGCTTTTGGAGAGAGCGCTTTTATTTTTTGAATTAATTCGCTAATCGCTGTTTTAGCATGGTTAATTGCGTCTACTGCTTCGATAAGCGGTTCGTCAGCGGCAATTACCCCTACGTAATTACGTGTTTCCCGCCCGTCCTGGCCTTCCTGATGCCACATATCCAGCAGCGCGTGGCGCAGCCAGTCGGAATCAACGGTGGGCTGATGCAGGACCCACGTAGCCGGGCGCTGCCGTTCGTACAGGACCAGGGCCACCTCAATAGTGCCAACCAGATGGTCAAATCGATCATCAAGCTCATGCAATAAGCGATAAGCGGTTACGTCGGGTTCCAGCATGGCCAATATTTACCTCACCTGATCAACAATCCGTTAAGAAAGAGGCGCATCTTTATCAGCTTGTGCCAACAGGGTGTCTAGATCAGCTTCGTCCATGGCGGACTCGCCTGCGATTCGGTGAGATTCTTCTGCCCACGCGCCAAAATCAATTAATTGACAGCGTTTGCTGCAAAACGGTCGATAGGTGCTTTCAGGTGACCATGCAACCGCTTTGCCGCATTGTGGGCAGTTAACTTCAAGCGGGGCATCATTGGCGGAATGAGACATAACAAAAAAATCCTAAAATTAAAAAATTAAGTCAGCCGTTACGGTAGGCTCTGTCCAAGCGCTCGACTTGTTCCATCAAGTGGGCATGGTTACCACTGTTATCAATCACGTCGTCGGCTTTCGCTAAGCGCTCTTCACGGGGAAGCTGAGCGGCAAGAATTGCGTGAACTTGCTTAGCGCTTACCCCATCGCGGGCGAGCGTGCGTGAAAGCTGCATGTCGGGCGGTACATCCACCACGATTGAACGGGCAACTAAAGCATCTTGGCCAGATTCAAACAGTAGCGGTGAGACGAGTAAAACGTAAGGCGAGTGACCAGATAGATGTGTCAGGTGTTCGATCAGGCGCTCTCTGATTCGAGGATGTGTTACCGCTTCAAGCCACTGACGTTTAGATGGGTCTTCGAAAATCAGCGAGCGCAACATCGCTCTATCAAGCGTGCCATCTGTTTTGGCAACACGCGGACCAAAGTAATTGATGATTGCGCTTAGTGCAGGTTCGCCTGGTTTAACCACTTCCCGGGCGACATCGTCGGCATCGACCCAGCCAATACCTAACGATTCAAATGCGCGTGCAACCGTTGATTTTCCTGAACCAATACCCCCGGTTAAGCCAATAATCATAGCCGCCCTTCAATACGTTCTTTGAGGTTTCATTTTACGCGCTTTTGAGTGGAAAGTCGGTACCTTCCGATTGATATCCTGACCATAAACAATGATTGAAAGGCCAGGAAGTGGAGCAGTGTTGAGGCCTTAGGGATAAGAGAGATAGACAGCCATTAGATCGTTACCTACTAATAAACATACCCATCCCGCAATCGCCAGGAAGGGGCCAAAGGGAAGAGGAGCACCACGTAGGCGTGGAAAACTTGCTTGCGCAATAATGCCGACAATTGCCCCAAGGCCCGCTGAGAGTAATAACAGTAACGGTAAAAATGTCCACCCGAGCCAAGCACCCAAAGCAGCCAGAAGCTTGAAATCCCCATAACCCATGCCTTCTTTGCCCGTAAGCAGTTTAAACGTCCAAAAAAAACTCCAAAGTATCAGGTAGCCCGCCATGGCGCCTACGACTGCATTAGTCAGTAAGAAGGGCTGAAAAACTAGTTGATATAACAAGCCGGCCCAGAGTAGTGGCAGTGTCAGCACATCGGGCAGAAGATACGTGCGAAAATCGATAACCGCGAGTGCTAAAAGTGTCATGCACGCGGCATAAATAAACAGGCTCGAAATGCTAAGTCCATGGAGTAACGTAACGGCCAAGGCAAGCAGACCCCCCATCAGCTCAATAAGAGGATATTGCGGGCTGATAGTGGTTTGGCAGTTTGCACAACGTCCACGCCGTTTGATCCAGCCAATCAGAGGAAGGTTATCGTGCCAGGCAATGGGTTGTTCACAGCGCGGGCATAGCGAACCAGGTGTTGCCAGATTAAAGCGCGAGGAGTGCTCAATAGGCAGCTCAAGTGCCGTGCGTGCTTCATGGCGCCAGTGATGCATCAGCATGACGGGAAGGCGGGTAATCACCACATTTAAAAAACTGCCCAGGCAAAGTCCTAATACAAAGACTGCTACACCAATACCCAATGCCGACGAACTCATAACGCTCCTTAATAGGCCTACAGAATACTGCCCAGTTCAAATATCGGTAAATACATTGCAACCACGATACCTCCGACTAGAGCTCCCAGCACAACGATAATAAAAGGCTCGATTAGAGAGGTTAGCGCGTCGACATGGTTGTCGACCTGCTCTTCATAGTAATCGGCTACGCGCAGAAGCATGGTGTCCAGCGCGCCAGCCTCTTCCCCAATACTTACCATCTGAATCGCTAAGGCGGGGAAGCAATTGGTCATTCGCATTGAAAAATGCAGCTGTTGACCTGTGGCTACATCTGATTGGGCCTGGTGTACTGCCTGTTCATACACTTTATTACCTGTTGCGCCCGCAGCTGTTTCCAGTCCCTCCACTAAGGGAATTCCAGAGGCGAAGGTTGTCGCCAGTGTGCGAGAAAAGCGGGCGACGGCGGCTTTATCGATGATGCTACCGATAATAGGTAGGCGTAAGAGTAAACGGTGTAGGTGAAAGACAAGCGTTGGGGACCGCCGTGTTAACCATCTGAGTACGAGCACAGCGGCTAATAGTAGCGCTGTCATGGGTAGCCAGTACTCTTGAGCAGCCACCGATAGATTAACGGTGAATTGGGTAATCGCCGGCAGTTCAGCACCGAAGCTTTGAAACATGCTTTCAAACTGGGGCACTACTTTAATCAGTAATAGCAGCGTAATAACGATACCTGTGAGCATCACGATAGCGGGGTACCAGAGGGCTTTTTTTACACGGCCTTTGAGTGATTCAACCTTTTCTTTATAAAGAGCGTTGCGCTCAAGCATTTTAGCGAGGGTACCTGACTGCTCGCCTGCATTCACCATATTGATGAATAAGCGATCAAAGTGTTGCGGATGGCGTCGTAAGGAATCCGAAAAACTTGTTCCTGAGGCTACATCATTGGATAGCTTGTGAACCGTGGCGACCAGGGCTGGTTTTTTAAGACTTTCCGCGACTACTCGAAAAGCTTGCAGAAGCGGGATGCCTGCTTGAATCATGGTTGCCATTTGGCGTGAAAAAATCATGATGTCATAAGGTTTTATTCGGCCATGGCTACGCAGGCCATTTTGTTTATGGATACGGCGAACATTAATATTTTGTTTGGTTAGTGTAGCGATAACCTCCGCTTTGTTATGGGCAATGGTTTCTCCACTCAATAAGCGTGCTTGAGGTCCAAGGCCTGTCCACTTCCAGCGATACAGTCGAGGAGAATGCGCCTTGTGTTTAGCGGTATGCCGGGCCATGCGTTACTCCTTACTGATCCGGTTGATTTCCTCAAGACTGGTAACGCCTTGGGTAACGTAATGGAAACCACTCTGACGAAGCCCTGGGTATCCTTCCTTTTTAGCTTGCTGATCAATATCAATAGCCGGTGCATTTTGCATAATCAGTTGCCGGACGGCTTCTGAGACGGGCACGACTTCATAAACACCGATTCTTCCCTTATAGCCTTGTGTACATTTCTTACAGCCAACAGCGTGATAGAAGGTAGCGTGTTGAATATCAGCGTTCATAAAGCCTTCGCTGTACAGCGCTTCGATAGGAATGTCAGCAGGTTCTTTGCAGTGGTTACACAGTTTGCGGGCAAGGCGCTGAGCAATAATAAGGCTAACAGAGCTTGCGATATTAAACGCTGAAACACCCATGTTGGATAAGCGAGTCAGTGTCTGTGCCGCAGAGTTAGTATGTAGCGTTGAAAGTACCAGGTGCCCCGTCTGCGCTGCTTTTACCGCTATTTCCGCGGTTTCCAAATCGCGTATTTCACCCACCATAACCACGTCAGGATCTTGGCGAAGAAAAGCCCGTAATGCATGGGCAAAATCCAGGCCGATTTTAGGCAGAACATTGACCTGATTAATGCCCGGCACCTTGATTTCAACAGGATCTTCAGCAGTACAAATATTGCGTTCTACTTTATTAAGTAGCGTAATGCCCGTATACAGCGAGACCGTTTTACCGCTCCCCGTAGGACCGGTTACCAAAATCATGCCTTGCGGTTGCTTTAGCGCCTGTTCATACAGCGCTCGCTGATCGTCGGTAAAACCCAACTGGTCAATTCCCAATTGCACGGCCGCAGGATCGAGTAAGCGAAGCACAATTTTCTCACCATACACTGTAGGGAGAGAATTGATGCGCAGCTCCAATGACCGAGCGTCTGACAGTGCCAGTTTAATGGCGCCGTCTTGAGGGAGGCGCCGCTCGGAAATATCGAGACGAGCCATAATTTTTAAGCGGGCGGCTATCTGATGGCGCATTGCTTTGGGTGGCTGGGCGACTTCAATAAGCACACCGTCAATACGAAATCGGATTCGAAAAAGTTGTTCATAGGGCTCGAAATGAATATCCGAGGCGCCTCGATCAATAGCGTCCAGGATCACCTTATTAACCAGTTCAACGACAGGGCCATCATCGACATTCAGTGTTGCATCATCAAGCGTAGCGCTTTCTTGAACGTCAATAGAAGAGGGGTGGCTCACCTCATCATTTGTGCTCTTTAATGCAGCGTAGCGATGATGATTAAGGTAGCTATCTAGTACAGCTTCTAATTGGTCGAGGGGCGCAAGAATGCCCTCAATACAGATGACATCCAATGCAAATCTTAACTCGTCAAGTTGGCATAGCACCGATGGGCAAAAAACAGCCACGATTAATTGCCGTTTCTGAAGTGCTAGCGGGAGCACTTTTAATGATTTTAACAGGCGAGAAGGAAATATAGAGGCTTCAGGTAGTGCCTGCAGCTGTACAGCGTCTAAATCGATAATCGGCAAACCGTATTCGTAAGCCGCCGCTGTGGCTGCAGTAATCGAGCCGACTAGCTTTTGCTCAACGACATATTGTAATAACGATATGCCCGATGCTTGGGAGGCTATGCCCGCTTTTTCTGCCTGATCATAGCTTAAAAGCTTATTTTTGATTAAACGACTAGCCAGTCCTGAATTCATTGTTAGCTCAAGAAAGTAATTTTATAAGGTGCTGATATTAGTATATTTATTGATTATATAAAGTATAACTAATAACCATGTTCCTATGGTAGAACATCAAAAACAATATTTTTATTAAAATATTGGTTAATTATTATTTGGTTTGCTTTATTGTTTGGGAGGCGTAGTAGAAAGCTTATTAGAGCGCAGCGCCTATGGTGAGAGTTGTAGAGGGAATTTTTTCTACGTAATTCAAGGGGGGGGCGGGATGAAAAAATATGCTAAGAATATCAGCGACGTGAGTTCTCAATGTGGTTTTACTCTTATAGAGCTAATGGTCGTAATTGCCATTATCGGTATTTTAATGATGGTGGCGGTGCCGCAATATGGCAATTATCTTGATAAAGCTTCATTAACAGCCTGTGAAGGCGAGTTGGCTTCCTTTCGCAATGTAATATTGACTGATTATGCCCTCTCGCAGACAGCAGAGGTTGATGCGGAAATTTATAATGATTTTGATTTTAATTCCTGTGTCATTGATGCATCGACAGTTAGCAAGAAAGATTTAGCTGCGGCTTTTATAAGCAGAGAGCCAACCGATGACGTAGACGATATTAGAACCTACCGTGGTGAGAGTGCTGGCAGTATCAAGATTCAAGCTGGCAATATTATGCCTGAAAATTCTTGATATTAATCAGGTCATAACTGACGGATTTACCTAGATAAGTCATTTTATTTCCACACTGTCTGCGTATTTCCTCTCTACACTGTAGGCTTCTGTGTCAGGCTGGGAGCTTACGATGAAACATGCTAACTATATGGTCTTATTGAGTATTTTAGGGTTGCTTCTTGGCGTAAATACCGCTTTTGCGCAGCCTGCCCATGCTCCGGCACATGGTGCACGTGATAACAATGGGCACCACGAACAGCGACATCATAAAGACGCTCGCCCATCACGTAATGAGCGCAACGATCAGTATGTTGATTTACCACGTGTGAACGAGCGCGAGCTGATACGTCTATTGCGTGAGTTCAATGCACCGGCAACAGATTCATTGCCGCCGGGCATTCAGCGCCAGCTTGAACGGGGCAAGCCTTTGCCTCCGGGCATCGCTAAGCGTTTTGATAGGTCAATCGCCACTCAATTACCCAGCTACCCCGGCTATGAGTGGGAGTATGTCGGCCACGATGTGGTATTGATCGAGGCAGCAACGCGGATAGTGGTTGATATACTGGTGGACGCACTTCGTTAATATTTACGCTCTTACTGCGGGGCGTGACTTAAAAAGTCATAGTGTGTGACTATGCTCTGAAATTTTAGCCATGTGTTTAAAGGACAGAAGAGCATGCATACATTGGAAGAACGTTTAGCGCTAACGATTTCAATCGCTCAAGAAGCGGGGGAACTCATTCGTAAGGCTCGCGCAGAACAGTCGTTCTCGCAACGCTTAAAGGCTGACGAAGAATTGGTCACCGATGTTGACGTAGCCGTCGATCAGCTCATACGTCAGCGCTTGAATGGTTACTTCCCTGGCGAGGCGCTACTGAGCGAAGAGTTGGCGCCAGAGCGTGCGCTAGATGCCAACGTTGCAAAGCTCTGGGTCGTTGACCCTATCGATGGAACGGTCAATTTTGCCCAGGGTTTAAAGCATGTTGCCGTGTCTATTGGTTGGATGGAAGAGGGCGTTGGCAAAGTGGGAGTGGTGCATGCGCCTTTCTTGAATGAAACATTTAGCGCGGCAGAAGGGCTAGGTGCTTTTTGCAACCAGCAGCCTATCCAGGCGGGCAAGGTAAGTTTATTAGCTGAGACACTAGTGGGTACCGGTTTTCCTTATCAGAAAGAGGCCCGGCTAGCTTTGATGCCTCGATTGGGGGCTGTCTTGGCCAAGTGTCGTGACGTCCGACGTAACGGTGCCGCCGCACTTGATTTATGCGATGTCGCTTGTGGTCGTCTAGGCGCTTATTACGAAACGGTTTCACCCTGGGATTTTGTCGCCGGCTGGGTGATTGCGCGTGAGGCTGGCGCTACTGTTGGGCATCTCGCAGCAATTCCTGAAGGCGTGCCTGCCGATTTATACCCCAAGGAGTTGTTGGTAGCTGCGCCAGCTGTATACCAGGCGATGGAACGGCTGCTGCTCGATGCCAGTCAGTGATAAGCCCTCGGTTGACAAAGGCAACTCGTTGTCATGGCAAATACTTGAAAAGAAAGCGCAAAAAGAGCTTTTCATTTGCCTCGTAAAACGCTAGTATACGCACCGTCTTAAGGCAAATGCCAACGAGACATCGGAGTGTGGCGCAGCTTGGTAGCGCGTTGCAATGGGGTTGCAAAGGTCGCAGGTTCGAATCCTGTCACTCCGACCAATTAAGTAAAAAACGCCGCTTACGGGTTACACCGAGCGGCGTTTTTTTATGCCTTCAAAATCGCCTCGACTACACTGTCATTGTGCGTGGCCGTTATGCATTCCTGCCCTTGCTGCTGTAAGAGCAAAGTCGGCGCTAAACTCGCTGACGGTCAGCCCGATACACTATACCCGGTATATAATATCTGCTGTTTTGAGCGTAGAAGATGCGTCTGCGCTAGTGCTCGACTAAATATAATGAGTAATGATAATGCCGCATTACTCAACTCCCACATTAAAATGTAGCTGAATGGAGGAACGCGATATGGACCGCATTTTTGCCTGGGATGATCGTCGAGGCCAGGTGGTTTATCGTATACCCGGCCATACTCACAAGAATGGGCGTGAGGATAGCGATCTATCGCCTGTATGGCTGCCCACCGATGCATCTGAATTGCCGGAAGGGGTTAGCGTAGATGACCTGCGAAAAGTCACAGTAGAAGAGTAGAGGGCTAAGAGAAAGCACTGATTACGCTACTGATGTAGCTCATCAGTGCTTGTCGCGGTTTATTCGGTCAATATATCGATAACTTTGACTTCGTAATCATCGTCATGGACAGCGACTACTTTAAGGGTAACGTCTCGTGAAACCTGGTTGTACTCATCGCGTTTATCCTTTAGGCCATAATTTTCACATTCATCGCCTACCGAAAGTTCTTTATCAAAGTCCGTCTTTGGCAGCATTAAAATGTCGTCAATCATAATGGACATTATCTTTCTCCTTGATCTGCATTATTCTCTGGTTCTATGACTTTATGAGCAAACTTTGGTTGCACCGATTTGCTAGGTAACGCTTATAAAAATGCTGTTTTAATACTTATTAATAATTTAAGAAAAAAGCATAATTAAAAAAACCGTCAGCGCGTAAAGCGGACGGTTTTAAATGCAAAGCCTAGCAAAGTGCAGATTTACTCTGCCGCTTCATGGTCCGCCAGTGCCGCAGCAACGGCTTCTTCCCACTGACCCTCCGTAATGCCCCAATGCTCCATTTCTGCTTGATCTGCGCTACCCTCGGCTGCAGCGCGGAGTTTTTCAACGGAACCACTTTCAAAGCAGTGTTTGGCGAATGCTTTTGTCTTGCCATCACGTAATTGATCAATCATCGTCATAACTTTTTCCTTTCCTTGGTAGATATCGGGACATGCATCAGCTAGCCCGAAGGCTTGTGATTAAGGGTGCAAGCCTTAAACGAACGCCTCTGTACCGTACATGACATCGTATAGTGTAGATCGTTTACTGTTTTTTGCTTATGTGTCTTAGGTTTAGGCGCTCAAGAGGCAAGTGATGCATCAATAATAATTTTAGTCGCAATGCCCGCTAGTAGCAGCATAATCAGATTATCGAACCAGCGATGGGGCAATCGCTTGCCTAGTTGGGCTCCCAAAGGCATACCGATAAGAATAATTGCCAAAGCGAACACGCTGTAAAGGGAAAGTTGTGGAGTCAATATACCAGCACTGAGCAATGCGGGGATTTGTACGCAGGTAATTGAGACAAAAAAGACTGAAATAGAGCCGATAAAGACGGGCCTTTCCAGCTGCATTGCATTAAGAAACGTAATGGAGGCAGGGGCCGACATGCCCGCTGCGCCTTGAAGCACGCCGCCTAATAAGCCTACTGGAATGACAATGCGTGAAGCCGTCGCATATGGCATGGCTAAACGTCGCCTCGTCAGCTTAATAATTAAGTACAGGATGATAGCGCCCGCAACGCCTAACGAAAGTATTTCCGGAGAAAGAGCTACTAACCCCCACGTGCCTAAAATAATTCCTAGAGCGCCAGCTACTGAAAAAGCTGCCAGAAAGCGAAGAGGTAATAAATGACGCCGGTACTGCCATACCTGCAGCATATTGCTAAATAAATTAGGTGCAACAAGCACCGCGATAGCGAGCTTGACGTCATAAAGCATTGTTAGCACCGGAACTACGAGTACTGGTACGCCAGAACCAATAGCGCCTTTTACAATACCGGCGGCAAAAAGAGTCAGCAGAGCGATTAACAAGGTTTTGTCCTGGCTTCTATAGCGCATTACAGCCGTTATCACGGCTGCAATGCGTAAGGTTTATCGCGCAATAGTACGTTTTTTGAGAACGTATTATTTAAGAACGTAGCAGGGTGTATAGGGCTGACCATCCAGCTTCATTCGCCCTTGAGCGACAAACGAGGTAAGTAGCTCATCCAGGCGCTGCATTAAAGCTGGCTCTGCCGTGAGTACAAAGGGGCCATGCGCTTCAATGGCGCGTATTCCCTGCTCTTTAACGTTACCGGCCACAATGCCCGAAAACGCCCGGCGCAGATTCGCGGCAAGCTCGTGCTTGGGTTGCTGACGGTGCAGAGCAAGCCCAAGCATGGCTTCGTGGGTGGGCTCAAACGTTGCCTGAAAGTCCTGGGCGATGGTCAAGCGCCAGTTATAGTAAAAGGCATCCTGTTGGTTACGACGAAACTCCTTGATAGTGTCAATGCCCTGACGCATTGCTCGGGCCACCGCCACTGGGTCACCGGTAATGATCGTGTAATAGCGACGAATGTCCTCGCCCAGGGTATAAACCAGAAACTCATCTATTTTCTGGAAATACGCCGCTGAGTCCGCAGGTCCTGTAAAAATAAGCGGGTAGGGGATATCGCTGTTATTCGGATGCAGAAGTATGCCGAGTAGATAGAGAATTTCTTCGGCTGTACCCACACCACCGGGGAAAACGATAATGCCGTGCCCTAGGCGAACAAACGCTTCCAGGCGTTTTTCAATATCGGGCATTACCACCAGCTCATTGACAATGGGGTTCGGCGCTTCGGCGGCAATAATGCCCGGCTCCGAAATCCCTAGATAGCGGCCATCCTTACGTCTCTGTTTGGCATGGGCGACGTTCGCACCTTTCATGGGCCCTTTCATGGCGCCAGGGCCACAGCCAGTACAAATATCTAAATCGCGTAGGCCTAAGTGATAGCCCACATCTTTTGAGTACTCATACTCTTCACGAGAAATAGAGTGACCACCCCAGCAAACTACCAGGCTGGGGTCGCGGCCCGGCTTTAAGGTACCTGCCTTGCGTAAGATATGAAAAACGGCGTTAGTCGTACCTTCTGCAGTGCTAAGGTCAAACCGATTATGGTGCTGAATTTCATTATAGACGTAGACAATATCGCGAATGATAGACGAGAGATGTTCGCGAATACCGCGGATCATCTGACCATCGACAAAGGCTTCTGCCGGGGCATTGGTCAGCTTTAAGCGAATCCCGCGATCCTGCTGCAGCACTTCTATATCGAAATCCTTGTAAGCCTCAAGAATGGCGACACTATCATCGGTAGGCTGGCCACAATTTAATACCGCAAGCGCACAGCGACGCAGTAAGTCGTGTAAACCATTTTGCGACGTATTCTGAAGGCGATTGACCTCCTGCTGAGACAATACTTCCAAGCTCCCTTCGGGAGAAATAATGCTAGAGATAGTGGCGCGAGGTGTTATAGGTAAGGTCATTAGTGCATCGTTTCCTGGTCATTTTTCATCTTATCGCATACTACCACGCTATAGCAGAGGGTACAGCGCCACCAGCGTTAACCCTTACTGTGCTACCCTATGCGCAAAATGCGCGCACATGGTGGCTAAAGAAGATGGCGTTTTATTATGTTTAATGCCCTGTATTTTCGGACATTTATTACCTTGGTAGAGACTGGTAGTTTTACCCGAACGGCACACCGCCTGGAAATGACGCAGCCGGGGGTCAGTCAACACGTTCGTAAATTGGAAACGTATCTCGATAAGACGCTGCTGGAACGCAAAGGGCGCAGTTTCACGTTAACCGAGTCAGGGCGTCGCGCTTACGATTACGCCTTAAAGTTATTTGCCGAACATGAGCAGTTTCGCCACGGTTTAGATGATGACTCGCTGGATAGCGGCGACTGCCGGATTGCTTCGCCGGGCAGTGTCGGGCTCATGTTTTATCCGTATATTTTAGGGCAGCAGCAAATGCACCCTAATTTAACCGTCAACTATAGCTTTGCCTTTAATCATGAGATTGTGAATGACCTGCTGGAGGGGCGCTACGATATTGGAATCGTCACCGAAGCGGTTAACAATCCTGAGCTTACCTGCACTCTCTGGCATAAAGAGCCTTTATGCTTGGTAGTGCCGGCGGATTTTGCTGGTAATACGCTGTCCGATCTCATGGGGATAGGATTTCTCAACTATTACGACGGCATTAACCACGCTAATGCGTTGCTGAGAGCTAACTATCCGGATGAGTTTCGCTCAATGACGCATTTTCGCCATCAAGGATTCACCAATGAGGTGAGTATGGTGCTGGACGCTGTCGCGAGGGGGCTGGGTTTCACGGTGGTATCACTATTGGTACTTGAAACCTCACCCTGGCAGCGCCAGGTAAAGGCGCTGACATTGCCCAATGCGGTTAATGAAGAGCTGTATCTGTTGCGTCGCCGTGACTCTGTGCTGCCTAAACGCTATGAAAAGCTGCTAGACGGCTTTTATAGGCAGCGTATTCAAGAAAGAACGCCTTTGATATCCGAATAAAAGCGATCAAAGGCGTTCATTAGCTGCTTACTGGTTTGCCGTACTCTTAGCGGCGATATTCATCGATACTGGGGCAAGAGCAGATAAGCTGGCGATCCCCAAATACATTGTCCACGCGGTTGACCGTTGGCCAGTACTTGGCTCCCATCACCGCCTCTGACGGAAACGCGCCCAGCTGGCGGTCGTAAGGCCGCTCCCACTGGCTGTCCATAATGTCTGCCTGGGTATGCGGAGCATTAACCAACGGGTTGTTCTCCAGCGTCCACTCGCCATTTTCGACACGTTTGATTTCTTCACGAATGGCAATCATGGCATCACAGAAGCGGTCGATTTCGTAAAGGGACTCGGATTCCGTGGGCTCGATCATCAATGTTCCCGGCACCGGGAATGACATAGTGGGTGCGTGGAAGCCATAGTCCATCAAACGTTTGGCGATATCTTCCTCGCTAATGCCAGACGTAGCCTTAAGCGGGCGAATATCGATGATACATTCGTGGGCCACGTGTCCGCTGGTTCCACGGTAGAGAATGGGATAGGACTCCTCCAAACGCTTGGCGATGTAGTTAGCATTGAGGATGGCTAACTGCGTCGCTTCACGCAGGCCGCGCGCACCCATCATCTTGATGTAGGCCCACGAGATAGGCAGGATTGAGGCGCTGCCAAATGCCGCCGCTGAAACGGCGCCGCTATCAGCGTTAACCCCGTTAATAGGGGTAACCACGTGATTGGAAACATAAGGCGCCAAGTGGGCTTTAACGCCGATGGGCCCCATGCCCGGGCCGCCGCCGCCATGAGGAATGCAAAAGGTTTTATGCAGGTTAAGATGTGATACGTCGCCTCCGAAATCGCCGGGGCGCGTCAACCCTACCTGGGCATTCATATTGGCACCATCTACGTACACCTGCGCGCCGTGCTGGTGTACTACTTCACATACCTTACGCACGTGAGACTCAAAGACGCCGTGAGTAGAGGGGTAGGTGATCATAATTGCCGAAAGCTTGTCGCTGTACTGCGCAGCTTTAGCTGTTAAGTCATCAATATCAATATTGCCGTTTTGGTCACACTCAACCACCACGACGTCCATGCCGACCATGGCCGCACTTGCCGGGTTGGTGCCATGGGCAGAGCTTGGAATCAAGCACACAGTCCTGTGCGTTTCACCCTGGGCATCCTGATAGCGACGAATGGCCAGCAAACCCGCATATTCACCCTGAGCACCTGAGTTAGGCTGCATCGAGATATGATCGTAACCTGTGATTTCCACCAGAAACGCAGCGAGCTCATCAATCATTTGATGATAGCCTGCCACCTGGTCGCGAGGCGCGAACGGATGCAGGTGGGCAAACGCAGGCCAGGAAACCGGGATCATTTCACTGGTAGCGTTTAGCTTCATGGTGCAGGAGCCTAACGGAATCATCGCATGGGCAAGCGACAGGTCCTTATTTTCCAGCCGCTTTAGATAGCGCAACATTTCTGTTTCGCTGCGATAGCGATTAAACGTGGGGTGGCTCAGGAAATCGCTTTCACGCTGGCAGGCTTCCGGAATGCCTGTTGCGCCTTTGGCAATCGCCTGCTCGTCAAGAGCTGCCACGGAAAGCCCATGCTCGTTGCCCAGCAGCACGTCAAATAGCGTAGCAACATCTTGTGCAGTCGTGGTTTCATCCAGGCTGATGCCTACATCGCCATTGGCGAAATAGTGTAGGTTGATATCGTGTGTCATGGCGCGGCCATGGATTTTACCTGCATCTACCTGCGCTAAGCGCAGCGTATCAAACCAGCTGTCATGCGCTAAAGTGATACCCGCTTGCGTTAAGCCTTCGGCTAACAACGTGGTTAAGCGGTGGACGCGTCCGGCGATTTTGCGTAGCCCTTCAGCGCCATGGTAGGTCGCGTAAAAGCCTGCGATATTGGCTAAAAGCGCCTGCGCCGTGCAGATGTTCGAAGTGGCCTTTTCACGACGTATATGCTGTTCGCGAGTTTGCATCGCCATGCGCAGCGCCGTGTTGCCCCGGCTATCTTTTGAAACGCCGATGATCCGGCCGGGGATTGAGCGTTTGAGCTTGTCAGAGGTAGCAAAGAAAGCAGCGTGCGGGCCACCAAAGCCCATGGGCACACCGAAACGCTGCGAGTTGCCAACCACAATGTCGGCACCTAGTGCGCCCGGCTCTTTGAGAAGCACCAGACTGAGTAGGTCAGAGGCAACGCAGGTCATTATGTTACGTTCAGCGGCCGCTTTTAACAGGGGCGCTAGATCGCGCACATCACCGCTTGCCGATGGGTATTGGAGCAGCGCACCAAATACATCGTGGTCGGCCAGCGTATCTGCCGGGCCTGACACCAGCTCAAAACCGAAAAATGTGGCGCGGGTTTTTACCACATCCAAGGTTTGCGGGAAGATGTCGTCGGCAACGAAAAAGACGTTTGACTTGCTCTTTTTATTTGCCCGTTTGCATAGCGCCATCGCTTCGGCTGCTGCGGTGGCCTCATCCAGCAAGGAAGCGTTAGCCAGCTCCATACCGGTCAAGTCCATAACGACCTGCTGGAAATTAAGCAGCCCTTCCAGGCGACCCTGAGAAATTTCCGGCTGATAAGGTGTGTAAGCAGTATACCAACCTGGGTTTTCCAGCACGTTACGCTGAATAACCGCCGGCATATAGGTGCCGTAATAGCCCTGGCCAATATAGCTCTTGGCTACACGGTTTTGACGGGCCAGCTGGCTTAGGTATTCCAGTGCTTCTGCTTCACTGCTGGGGTCATCCAGATTGAGTTCGCGGCCAAGGCGTATGTCGCTGGGCACGGTTTGCTCAATCAGATCTTCCATGCGCTGCATATTGAGCACGTTCAACATGGTATCTACGTCGGCGGCGTTAGGGCCATTATGACGTTTGATAAAAGCATCGTGGTCGGCCAGTTCGGCCAAGCGGCGTGTTTCAAAAGGCATGAGAAGATTCCGAGCGTGAAAGAGAAGCTTTGCAGGGGGGCTAAATACAAAGCCTGCCAATTAGGCAGGCTCAGCAAACATAATTAATCGTCAGCGCTTATAGTGGCTTGATAGGCATCTGCATCAAGCAAACCATCCAGGTTTTGGTCGGTCAGGCGGACTTTCATCATCCAGCCGCCTTCATAGGGCGCATCATTAACCGTTTCAGGTGAGTCTTCGAGCGCTTCGTTGACCTCAATGACTTCACCGTTAACCGGCGAGTAGAGATCCGAGGCCGCTTTGACCGATTCGATAACGCCGAATTCTTTACCCTGGCTAAGGGTTTGGCCTACTTCGGGCAGTTCAACAAATACCACATCGCCAAGCGCCTCTTGGGCATGATCAGTAATGCCAATGCTGACCGTACCATCTTGATGATCAAGTACCCATTCATGACTTTTAGCGTAACGAAGGTTAGCAGGAAGGTTGCTCATGATGATTCCCTTTATGAAACAATTGTCTGGACTGGTGAATACTAGCGCTTGTCGGTCGCCTTTGCGACTGTCAGCCTTCCAGGCAATAAGCGAATTTTTAAGCATGTTAACGTGTTTCTCATCGGAAACAAATTTCTTAAATGCGCCATTGAGGCTAAAAGAGCGCATTTTTAGCTACTCATCCGGCTAATAGGCGATGAGGTCTCTTACGCATCTGCCATGTATAAGCAGCATAGGCATGGAAGACCCCTTATGAAATGGTGTAAAACAGTCAGGTTAGGCAGCTAAGGGCTTTTGTTGTTTCGCTCAAGGCTGCGGCAACCCTCAATAGATCTTAAGTATGTGAAGCATCTCTTTCATGCGTTATACCCATGAAAGGGTTATTCGTGACAGCGCTAGATTTGCTAGACAAAATAAAAGCGAATGTCGGTGATTCGACCGTCAAACACTTATAAAACAAGCGAATTAACAGGGTAAGGAGAGACATGTGGAAACTTTAAATAGCCTTTTTGGGGCGATCAATGGGGTGGTTTGGGGCCCATTGATGTTGATCTTGCTGTTAGGTGTGGGTATCTATCTGCAAATTGGTCTAAAGTTCATGCCCATTCGAAAGCTGGGTATGGGCTTCAGTCTGCTTTGGCAGGGGCGTGATGCTAAATCGACCCAGAAAAGCGTGCCCGAAAAAGCCGGTCAAGACGGTGAGATTTCGCCTTTTAACGCATTAATGACGGCGCTATCAGCTACGATTGGTACAGGCAACATCGCGGGGGTAGCCACTGCTATCGCCTTAGGTGGCCCTGGCGCCGTGTTTTGGATGTGGATTACCGCGCTTGTCGGCATGGCAACCAAGTTTGCTGAAGCGGTACTGGCCGTACGTTACCGGGAAACCGATAGTACCGGTTATCACGTGGGCGGCCCCATGTTCTATATCAAAAATGGCCTGGGCAAAAAATGGCTGTGGCTCGGCGGTCTGTTCGCGTTTTTCGGCGCGGTAGCCGCTTTCGGGATTGGCAATACCGTGCAGTCTAACTCGGTGGCGGATGCCATGGATGCCACGTTTGGTATTCCACACTGGCTGACCGGTGTGGTTATCATGGTGCTGGCCGGGGCCGTTATCCTTGGCGGGATCAAGCGTATTGCCAAGGTGGCCGGTAAGCTGGTGCCCATCATGGGCATTGCGTATGTAGTTGCCGGGATACTGGTGCTGATCGTCAATGCGAGCCAAATCGGCGAAGCGTTCAGCCTGATTTTCTATTATGCCTTTAACCCGATCGCAGCAGCCGGCGGTTTTGCAGGCGCTGCGGTGATGGCCGCTATTCGGTTTGGTGTCGCGCGGGGGATTTTCTCCAATGAAGCAGGCCTAGGTAGCGCGCCCATTGCCCATGCGGCCGCCAATACTAAAAACCCAGTGCGCCAGGGTCTTATTGCGATGCTGGGAACGTTCATTGATACCATTATCGTTTGTACGATTACCGCGCTGGTTATCTTGACCTCAACGGTATGGCAAACGGGCGAAGAGGGGGCCTCGCTGACCGCGCTCTCGTTTGACCAGGCGCTCCCCGGCTTTGGTAACCAAATTGTGGCCATTGCCTTGGCTATCTTCGCATTCACGACGATTCTAGGCTGGTCGTTTTATGGCGAGAAGTGTTTCCAATTCCTGTTTGGAACACGCTCGATCATGCTCTATCGCGTACTGTTTGTACTGGCCATTCCGCTGGGCGCCATCGCGCAACTGGGCTTTATATGGTTAATGGCGGATACCTTCAACGCCATGATGGCGATTCCCAACTTGATTGCCTTGGCGCTGCTGTCGCCCGTGGTATTCAAGCTGACTAAAGACTACTTTGCCGGTAAAGAGATTTTAGCAGGCGAAGAACTGGATCATGACAAATAAGCCGCGTCTGACATTTGCTCGGCTAGTGCTTACGCAGTAACTGAATCGGGAAGCTATGGCCATGGCTTCCCGTTTCTCGCTTTAACCAAGGAAATTTCATGACTGATCAAAAGCATACGCCACTTCATGCATTGCACCTTAAATTAGGCGCCAAGATGGTGCCTTTTGCCGGGTATGCCATGCCTGTGCAGTACCCGCTGGGAGTTAAAAAAGAGCACGAACATACGCGCCAGCAGTGCGGCTTGTTCGATGTATCGCATATGGGTCAGATCCTGGTGTCAGGACCTGATGTGGCAAGCGCACTCGAAACGCTTATTCCGGCGGACCTGGTAGGCCTACAAGAAGGCCAGCAGCGCTACGGGTTATTTACCAGCACGGACGGCGGGATTATTGATGATTTGATGGCAGTTAACGCTGGCGATCACTTTTATTTGGTAGTTAACGCCGCGTGTAAAGACCAAGATTTAGCACATTTACGTACCAATCTGGGCGCCACTCATGAGATTGAGCCGCTAGACCGCGGTTTACTGGCATTGCAAGGACCGCAGGCACATGTGGTTATGCAGCGACTCTGCCCAGAAGCGTGCGAACTGGTGTTTATGCAGCATCAGCGCTTTACCATTGACGGGCACGAGGTTTGGGTGAGCCGCAGTGGTTATACTGGTGAAGACGGATTTGAGATTTCCATCGCAGCAGATGCTTGTGAAGCATTTGCAGAGCGGTTGCTGGCTGAGCCGGAAGTCGAGGCCATCGGCCTGGGTGCCCGCGACTCGTTGCGTCTGGAAGCCGGACTGTGTCTTTACGGGCATGATATGGATACCACAACGACGCCTGTGGAAGCCGGGTTGATATGGGCCATTGGCAAGCCTCGTCGTCATGGCGGTGAGCGCCCAGCGGGGTTCCCAGGGGCTGACCTGGTTCTTCATCAAGTTGATGCTAAAGATCACTCACGTAAGCGCGTTGGGCTTCAGGCCGAAGGCCGGGCGCCTATTCGTGAAGGTGCCATACTGCTGGATGCAGCAGGTAATGAAATTGGTGTGGTGACGTCGGGTACATTTGGCCCAAGCGTTGGGACGCCGGTAGCCATGGGCTATGTCAGCCGTGAGTGGGAAAGTCAGGGAAGTAACATATTTGCGGAAGTTCGTGGTAAACAGCTGCCCGTAACCGTGACGTCCATGCCATTTATCAAGCCCAGCTACTTTCGCGGTTAAGCCAGTTTATCGCGGTTCCGTCAATCTATCGCAGCTAATTAAGCCTTACATGATTAAAAGCGCAAAAGTTTAAGCCAAAAAAAGCCCCGGAATATTTCCAGGGCTTTTCAAGGTTTACTTGAGGCTCAAACGCTTAACGCAGTACCTGGCGTGGGTCGATAGGCTTACCTCCCTGGCGTAGGTCAAACAGCAGATCATAGCGCTGGCTGTCGTTGCTCTTACCTATTTCGCAAAGCTCATCACCCGCTTTCACCTGCTGGCCTACGGAAACCAGCGTGCGCGAGCAAAGCGCATACACCGTCTGTAGATTATCCGCATGATGCACGATAACGACTTCACCTAACTGGCGCATGCCATCGGCAAAGCGTACCTCGCCGGCAGCGACCGACTTTGCGCGAGCACCTGCCTGGGTGGCGAGTAACATTGGCTGTAATGTTCCTCGGCTATCCGTGCCAAAGCGTCGAACCACGCGATAGTCTTCAAGCGGCCAGGGCCAGCGGCGCGCGGAGGCAGGCAATGAAGTAGCCGCCGGTGGGGGCGTTGGGCTTGAGCTTGAAGAAGCGGAGCTGCTGGCAGGCGTACTACGCGGGGCACTGCTGCTAAGCGGTACGCTCACGATTTGGCCCACTCTCAAGGCCGTAGGTGACGTGCCTGCATTGGCACTCTGAATGCGCCCACTGGTCGTACCAAAGTGGCGGGCGATACTTGAATAGGTATCACCGGCGCGAATCTGATAGCGATAAGGGCCGCCTGAGGGAGCACGTTCTTGTTGCGTAGGTATCAGCAATCGCTGTCCAACGGCCAAGCGCCGGGTATTTACCCCCGGATTAAAGCGCTCAAGGCGTTCAAGAGGCACATTGGCGCGGTTAGCCAGTTTTCCAAGGGTATCCCCACGCTGAACTTCCACCCAGTTGCCGTTCAGCTGACTGGTGCTGTTAGTCGGTATAGCGGCGCGTTGATTTGAAGAAGGAGAGCTCGCACACCCCGCCAAAAGGCTAATCAGTAAACAGGTGCAAAGCCAGCCAGCTAGGCGTGGTCGGTTTGGCTGTCCAACAGGGCATCTTTTTCCATCCAAAGTGAATTGATCCATGCGTGGAAGCGTTCCTTGTGCTGCTTTTCATCGTGGTAGTTGGATTCGTACATCCATTGGGGAATGGCTAATTGGTGCGCGTTTAGTGTGATGGGCGCTTCCTTACCACATAAAAATCCCCAAAAAGTCGGCGACGGATTAGCGTAACTGATCGTTACGTCAAGGATACCATTCAATTGATCGCCAAGCAGGCCAAGTACCTGTGCAACCCCGCCCGCTTTAGGGCGCAATAAGTGCTGATAGGGACTTTGCTGCACATCGCGCTTAACCGCTGTGAACCGAGTGCCTTCAATGAAATTGATAATAGTGATGGGGGCATGGCGCGCTTGCCGACACATCTGTTCTGTGGAGTGCCGATCAATGGTGGCCAGCTTAGGCTGTTTGGTGATCTGTTCCCGGCTATAGCGACGCATAAAGGGGAACTCAAGCGCCCAAAAGGCAAGCCCTACAATGGGAATCCAGATTAACTGTCGCTTTAGGAAAAAACGTGGCATTGGGATACGGCGATGCAAGGCCATCATCAGGATAAAGATATCGGTCCAGCTGCGATGATTAGAAATAACCAGCCACCACTGCTGAGGGCTCAGCGTATCCGGAACCGAAAAATTGATCTGGGGTTTCAGCCAGCGCTTCATCCACCACAAGTTAACTCCAATCCAGTTGAGCGCTACCGCGCATAGGCCTTTCAGTATCCAGTTTCGATAGCGCCTTACGGGAATAATAACCTTTAGAAAGGTCAGCGCAATAAGCGGTACGCCCCAAAAAAGGGTGTTAAGCGTGAGTAACACAATGCTGACGAAACCCTTGAAAATCGCCATACCTATCCTTCGCCAAAACTAATAAATGCCTTTAATGCTAATGGATCAAGCTCATACTGCCCAGCACAACGTGCTAAAAGGATTCTGCCATTCAAGGAAAGCAAGGCGCTTGTACCGTTTCAATCAGCACTGTTTGTAGCGCTTGAGCTGCCACGGATAGCTCTTGATGCGTGATAATCCCCACTTGGCAGGAAATACTGGGGGCGGTTAGCGGTACACAGTGTGCGCCCAGTTCATGCATTTGACGAATACACATTGATGGCACAGCGCTAACCCCCAGCCCGTCTGCCACCATGCGTCCTACGGTTGAAAGCTGATGGCTTTCAAAAGCCACGGTTAAGTCGATATGCTGTTGGTTTAGCGCCTGCTCTAACAAGCGGCGCACCATAGAGGGCCGCTGGAGGGTAATAAAGTCATTGTTTAAAAGCTCAGCCCACGTCAGAGAACATTTGCTTATGAGTGGAGAACTGGGCGGAAGCACAGCAACGAAATGATCATCAAAAAGCGGCGTAAAGGTCAGGCGATCCGCCCCTTCAGAAGAGAAAATGATCCCCATTTCAACCTGACGGGAGCGCACCATCTCCGTCACTTCTTCGTTGATAACGTCATGTACCGTGATATTGATTTTAGGGTATAGATGACGAAACTTTACCATTGCAGCGGGCAAGAGATTACAGGCAAACGAGGGCATGGCGGCTACGCTAAGTCTACCAAGCTGAAGCGTAAACCGCTGGCGCAGGCGTTCTTCGGTATTATCCCATTGGGCGAGCAGATGCTTGGCCAGCGGTAACAGGGACTCTCCTTCCGGCGTCAAGCGCACGCTTCGCGTGCTGCGGATAAGTAATTTGCCACCCAGTGAGGCCTCCAGCCCTTTAATGGCTAAGCTTAAGGCAGGCTGAGAAAGATGCAGACGTTCACAGGCTTGTGTAAAGCTAAGGGTTTGGGCGACCACTAGGAAAGCCCGTAGCTGCTTTACCGTCATATGATTCTCTTTTATAAATTTTTAAAATTAATTGATAAGAAAAACAAACTTAACAAATATATTAACAGAGACAACACTGAGATTATCGACAAGCGCATTTTACGAACCACCGACAATAATGTGAGGCCGAGCAATGGCAGGATTTGATAAGCGTGTAGGTTCCTACGCAGAAGCGATGGAAGGTATCGAAGATGGTATGACCGTATTGGCTGGTGGTTTTGGGCTATGCGGGATTCCGGAAAACCTAATTGCAGAAATTAAACGCCGAGGGGTCAAAAATCTCACGGTCGCCTCCAACAACTGCGGCGTCGACGGGTTTGGTTTGGGCGTACTGTTGGAAGACCGCCAGATCAGTAAAATATTTGCCTCTTATGTGGGAGAAAACGCGCTCTTTGAGCAGCAGATGCTCAATGACGAAATAGAGGTTATTTTGACTCCGCAGGGGACGCTTGCTGAGAAAATGCGTGCCGGGGGCGCCGGTATTCCGGCTTTTTATACCGCGACGGGCTATGGCACGCCGATTGGTGAAGGCAAGGAAGTACGCGAATTCAACGGGCGCCATTACATACTGGAAGAAGCGTTGGTGGGTGATTTCGCGATCGTGAAAGGGTGGAAAGCGGACCGCTATGGCAATGTGGTTTACCGTCATACCGCGCAAAACTTTAATCCATTGGCGGCAACGGCGGGGAAAATTACCGTGGTTGAAGTTGAAGAAATTGTAGAGCCAGGTGAGCTTGAGCCTAGTCAGATCCACACGCCGGGAATTTATGTGGATCGAATCATTCAAGGCACGTTCGAGAAGCGCATCGAGAAACGCACGCTGCATAGCTAATCTCTTGATGCATAACGGCTCACTCTATTTTTTTAACGTCCAATAACGAGGTTGCCACCATGGCTTTAACACGAGAACAAATGGCACAGCGTGTCGCACGCGAGCTTGAAGATGGTTTCTACGTCAATCTGGGTATTGGTATTCCCACCCTGGTTGCCAATTACATTCCTGATGGAATCGACGTCATGCTCCAGTCGGAAAACGGCCTATTGGGTATGGGCCGTTTCCCGACCGAGGAAGAGCTGGATGCCGATATGATTAATGCAGGCAAGCAAACCGTAACGGCCCGGCCTGGAGCTGCTATTTTCTCCTCCGCTGAGTCATTTGCCATGATTCGTGGTGGGCACGTTGATTTAACCGTGCTTGGCGCTTTTGAGGTCGATCAGGAAGGCAATATTGCTTCATGGATGGTCCCTGGGAAGCTGATCAAGGGGATGGGCGGCGCCATGGACTTAGTGGCAGGCGCTGAAAATATTATTTGTACCATGACTCATGCGTCTAAACATGGCGAATCCAAGCTGCTGGAAAAATGTGCGCTGCCGCTTACTGGTGCTGGGTGTATTAATCGCGTGCTGACTGATTTGGCCTATCTGGAAATTAAAGATGGTGCGTTTGTCCTTAAAGAGCGTGCGCCAGGGGTGAGTGTTGAGGAAATTATCGAAAAGACAGCGGGTAAGTTGATAGTGCCAGACCACGTGCCGGAAATGACGTTTGCTGATTAAGCGCTAGTTTCGCAACTGGGCGGTCTTGGATGGCCGCCTAAGCAATTTCGCAACGCGCATGGGCCGGCATTAATAGTTGGGCAATCCTTTCATGGCCTGCCTCTATGTGCTTTTCAGTCAGCGCTAGTCCTCCCAGACACAGGCGGTGCTCATCGCCTTCACTAAACGTTACCTTTTGCGGCATGGTGGGGTAAAAGTAATGATCTATCAGCGATGAATGCGAGAAAACGCCGTTATGAGATTCTTTTAAGCAGGGCATGCCCTCCGTCGCTAGTTGACCATTGAGCTCAGTTAACGAGTTGCCTAGCGCTTCACAATCAAAACCTGCATGATGCAAACGAGGCCCCATTACGGCTATCCAAGCCGCCAATGGGCTGGCGTGTTGAATCTGTTGGTAAAGTCGCCAGGTAGGCATCGGCCACGGGCGCCCACGGCACAGCAGATTATGCCCAACGCAATCCTGAGGATGGGATTGATTGATCAGTACGCCCAGCGCCTCACGCGGGGATTTGGGGAGTGTGGCAAGCTGCAGCTCGGCTAATACAAGCCAACTGCCGTTATCATTGGGGGCGAGTAGATGGATCAGTAGTCCTTTATCTGCCATGGCATAGTGATCGACATGGCGATACCCCATATGCGCAAGTCGGCTATTTAAGGCAGAAGCAGCAAAAGAGCCATGGTTAAGCGTAACGAGGGTTAAGTACTCCGGCATAGTGGACAGTGGCCAGAGTCTCAAGGCACCAATATCAGGATGCATGTGAATGTAATCAAGCCACAGCTGTTGTATGAATTCATCACGTTGCATGATGGTGTCCTCTCCGCCTAAACAAGCTCTATTAGAAGTAAATGACTTGTTCCCTTCAGTATAGGCAAACGGCTAAGCCCCGTTTTCAACGCGGAGAAGGGGTATATTTAACGCAAAAGTTAGCTTAGTGCCGGTAACCCTTCGCTAGTGATCGCGTGGTTTTATCGCGGTGGCGGGCTGGGGAGCAAAGAATTGAAAGGGGCAAAGCAGGGCGTTTCCTTGCCAAACCCCGCAGCGTAGAAGGAGCTGAATTATAGCCCTAAGACGTGAGTAACTGCTTATCACGAACGAACTGGTCAAATTCTGTAAAGCCGCCCACATGCGTTTGATCAACAAATACTTGAGGGACCGTGTAAATGGGCTTACCCGCTGTTTTAGCGATGTCTTCCTTAGTCACGCCTTCAGAAGGCATATCGACATAGCGATACCCCTCTATTTTACCCGCTGATTCCAGCCGTTCAGCAAGATATTTGGCGCGAACACAAAAAGGGCAGGACATTCTGCCAAAAATTACCACAAACATGTAAGAGCTCCTGATGTCGAGGGTTTAAATAGGGGAAGCGGCGCTTATTGTGGCGTAGCCGCGCTCATTTCGCCAATAGATGCAGATAATCACAGTGATTGACGCGGCTTGCAATCGCGCCCATTACTGGAAAGCTTAGGGTAAACAGTGTGTAAGGAGTATGCATCAGACTGAAGAGGCTTCTATACTCATAGAGTTTCTCGCTAAGCAGTTTTTACTTACTCGAAAAGGAACGCTGAATGACGTCTCAAACAGGCTCAACACCTCGTGTCGCCCTAGTAACAGGCACTAGCAGCGGCATTGGCGCGGCTGTCGTCAAGCATTTTTGCGAATTAGGCTATCAAGTGCTTGCGGTCGACTTTAACTCGGCAGGTAAGGAAGTAGCTGATGCTGCTGGTGCGGCTTTTTTCCAAGCTGATTTGACTGACCCCTTGGCGTGTCGTGAGGCGGTCAACGATGCTGTAAGACGTTTTGGCAGCGTGGATATATTGGTCAATAACGCCGGTGTTCAGCATGTGTCGGCAATCGAAGATTTTCCTGAGGAGAAGTGGCGTCAGATTATTGATCTGATGTTGACGGCACCTTTCTTATTGGCGCAGGCCGCATGGCCTCATATGCGCAAAGCAGAATGGGGGCGTATTATTAATATCGCCTCGGTGCACGCGCAGGTAGCCTCACCGGGCAAGGCTGCTTATGTTAGTGCAAAGCATGGTTTGATCGGTTTTACCAAAACGGCAGCGCTTGAGGGTGGAACGCAAGGAATCACTGCCAATGCGATATGTCCGGCCTATGTAAAAACCCCTTTGGTTGACAATCAAATCGCTGATCAGGCCAAGCTTAATAATATGGATGAACAGGAAGTTGTCGAAAAAATCATGCTTAAAAACGCAGCGGTTAAACGTTTGATCGAGCCTCAAGAAGTCGCCCAAATGGTGGCGTACTTAGCATCCGATGCCGCCGGCGCGGTAACCGGGGCAAGTTGGAATATTGATCTAGGCTGGACAGCCCAGTAACGCTTTCCGCTACGCTCAGTCAATGTGACGAGGTGTTATTTACTTAGCGCCGTACAGGGCGTTTTTGCAGTTTACGCTGCAGCGTACGGCGATGCATGCCTAGCGCCCGGGCCGTCGCGGAAATATTCCCATCATGCTCTTGAAGCACCTTTTGAATGTGCTCCCAGGTGATACGGTTAATTGAAGGTGGATTATCTGCAAGTTCAATATTGGGATCGCCCTCCTGTTGCTCAAACGAGGCAATAATATCGTCTGCATCAGCTGGCTTGCACAGGTAGTTAACCGCCCCAAGCTTCATCGCTTCAACGGCGGTGGCAATGCTGGAGTAGCCGGTCAGAACGACAATGCGACAGCTGGGAACGGCAGCTAGCATGTCAGGCAGCAGTTTTAGTCCTGAGCTATTTTCAAGTTTTAGATCCAACGTTGCCATTGTGGGTTGAAACTGAGTTGCGACAGCGAGCGCCTGGTCGGCATCGTGCGCTGTCATTACTTCAAAACCGCGGCGAGTAAAGGCACGGCTCAGGACATGACAGAACATTTCATCATCATCAATAATTAATAGGCGTTGATCTGTCGTTTGCATGATGTCCTCAGCGTGGTTGTTTGAAACTGATTAAAGCGCGTTTTAAATACATTACTTAGGCAGGTCTGCACTTTAATTGGGGGCTGAACTTCTCGGCAGCGTCACTTCTGTCAGGGTGCCGCCTTCGGGGTGATTATACAGGCTGACACCGCCACCAAAGCGGTTGATCGTGGCATGGGTTAAAAACAAACCAATTCCCATGCCTTTGCTCTTGGTGGAAATAAACGTGTCGCCAAGCTGGTCAGCAATGGACATGGCAATCCCCGGCCCGTGATCGCGAATATCGATGACCACGCTCTCTTCCTGCCAGTCCAGGCGAACGGCGATATGCTCGGGGTTGGCATCTGCGGCGTTATTCAACAGGTTCATGAGCGCCTGATCCAGCGTGGTATCTACCGCAAGCCAAGGCCTGCCGCGCTTTTCGGTAATATCAAACTGATGACTGACATCTGGGCGTAATACCAGCCAGCGCTGCACCACTCCGGTCAGCCAATCCTGCGCATCCAATATTTCTGGCTCAGCCATGCGTTGGCGATCAGAGCTGGTAACCAAGTGCTGTAAGCGCGATTTGCAAATATCGACCTGCTGGCGAAGCAGGCGAATATCTTGATGCAGGGTCCCATCTTCAGGAGTTTCTTCCTGCATCTCTTTTAATAAAATGGCCATGGTTGAGAGCGGAGTGCCTAGTTCATGGGCTGTGCCGGCGGCCTGGGTCGCCACGGCCAGCACCTGCTCGTTACGCAGTGCCGCTTCTCGGGTGCGCGAAAGGGCTTTATCACGGCTGCGTAATGCATAGGCCATTTTGTAAATAAAGAAAGTTACCAAGCCCGCAGAGAGGCCAAAGTTTAGCCACATTCCCAGAACATGTAGGTTAAGCATCACATCGCTATTGATATGGCCTAGTTGAGGGATTGGGTGGTAATAGAACATTAAAAAACTGTAGCCGGCCATGGCACTGCCAGCACAAGCCCAGGCGTGGCGCCACGGTAGCGTTGCCGCGGCAATGGTGACCGGCACCAGATAGTAAGTGATGAACGGGTTGGTTGAACCACCAGAAAAATAGAATAAAAGCGTTAGTCCGGTAATGTCCGCTAATAGATGCAGCAGATACTCAATATGCTCAACCGCACGTGGACGACCCAGGCGCCACCAAGTGACGATATTCAAAGCCCCCATCGCGATAACGACACTTACGACGGCGGTAACCGGTAAATTGAATCCTAAAAGCTCAACGCCCACGATGATTGCAAGTAAAAAACCTGTCCAGGTGATGCCGCGTACAATCGTTAGGCGAACAAGATTTCGGTTAGGCGTAGAGAGAGGAAGCGGCAGAGCGGGTTGCATGGGCCACCTATTTCTTGGACGTTTTAATATTGTGGATAATAGATTTGATGATCAGGGTCATAACGTATGTAAGCCAACCCGCTGAGGCTAAAAGATTGAATAGCAACATTTTAGGTGGCAGCCATGTATCGCCGAATGTTGCTTCTACCATGATATGAAAAAACATTGCTAATAACAGCGGGAGAGCCAGGATATGGATCCACATATCCGTACGCCGCTTGCGAATATGGTAACGACGCAATAAAAAGCGCATAGGACGATGCGCCCAGCTAAATAAAATTAGTGCGCCAGCAATGAATAGAGCTGCCAAAGTTGGCTCGGTACTCCCGTTATGGACCGAAATGGAGATTGACCAGGCCAAGCCTAGCCACACCAAACCTTCTATGCTGGCAATGATGTCCGCATAGCGTCGCACGTTTTGCATAAACAATTGGACCTTAGAACCTCTAAAAGTGCCGTTATAATACGATACTTGGCACGCGCTGTGGCAACGATGAGCAGATTTCTCTGCCAGCCTTATCGCGTATACTGTATTGGCGTTTTTTTCTTTTACCTGCTTAGGACTTGCCGTGGACGTTATTACCCTGACCCGCCCCGATGATTGGCATCTTCATTTACGCGATGGCGAGGCGTTAAGCGCCGTGGTGGGGCATACCGCCGCCCAGATGGGGCGCGCGATCATTATGCCTAACTTAACCCCACCGGTAACGACCACGGCACAGGCACTTGAATACCGCGAGCGTATTTTGTCCGCACTGCCTGAAGGAAGTGCGTTCGAGCCGTTGATGACGCTCTATCTGACGGATACTACGCCTCCAGAAGAAATTGAGCGCGCAGCACAAAGCGGTGTTATCAAGGCCGTCAAGCTCTATCCTGCAGGCGCCACCACCAATTCGGATTCTGGCGTTACGGATCTGGCCCATTGCGATGAAACCATCGCAATGCTCGCCAAGGTGGGCATGCCGCTGCTAGTACATGGCGAAGTAACCACCGCCGATATCGATATCTTTGATCGGGAAGCGGTATTTATTGAACAGGTAATGAAACCCCTACTGGAGCGGCATCCGTCGCTTAAGGTGGTTTTTGAACATATCACCACCCAGCAGGCGGCGGAGTTTGTTGCCTCAGCGCCGGATAATGTAGCCGCGACGATTACCGTTCATCATTTGCTGTTTAACCGCAATAAAATGCTGGTCGGAGGAATTCGCCCACACTATTACTGCCTGCCCATTCTTAAGCGTGAACAGCACCGTCAGGCACTATTGAAGGCCGCTACCAGCGGTAGCCCCAAGTTCTTTTTGGGCACCGACAGTGCTCCCCATGCGCAGGGCGATAAAGAGTCCAGCTGTGGCTGTGCTGGCGCTTATACGGCACCTGCGGCCATCGAATTATATGCCAGGGCGTTTGATGAAATGAATGCACTGGATAAGCTCGAAGCGTTTGCCAGCCTCAATGGTCCGCGCTTTTATGGCTTGGCGCCTAACGCCGATAAGATTACTCTGGAGCGTAAAGCCTGGAATATGCCGGAAAGCTATCCCTATGCTGGAGACAAAAAGATTATTCCGCTACTGGCGGGTGAGTCGCTTGAGTGGTCAATCAAGGCGTAACCTTTCGCTGTATAAAAAACAAACGGAGCCAGTGGGCTCCGTTTGTTTGTGGTAGGGCAGAGTGCTTTATTGATTGGCGCTTGCCAGCCCTAAAAGCATCTCTTCCACCATGCGCGATGAGTGTGCGGCCGCCACGTCGAGAAACTCCTCGAAGGATAGGTGGTTATCGTCGTTACCTGGAATATCGGATAGCGCGCGGATGACTACAAACGGGCATTGGTAGAGATGACAGGTCTGCGCAATGGCGGCGGCTTCCATTTCCACGGCTAGCATAGAAGGAAATTGCGCTCGGGTCGCTGCGACGCGGGCAGGGTCCGCCATAAAGGCATCGCCTGTTGCGATCAGTCCTTCACGAACGTTAACTTCACCGACCGTAGCAATGGCTTGTCGGGCGATATCGCGTAGTAGCTTATCTGCCAGGTAAGCCGCTGGCATGCCGGGTACCTGGCCAATTTCATAGCCAAACACTACGGCGTCTACATCATGGTGGCGAACCTCATCTGAAATAATCACATCGCCAATCTTGAGATCGCTTGCAAAGCCGCCCGCTGAGCCGGTATTGATAATGGCATCCGGCTGATGGCGCTCTAGTAAAATAGCCGTACCTACTGCCGCATTTACCTTGCCAATACCCGATAGCAAAATCACGATTTCCAGCCCGTGGCGTGTACCCGTATGGAATACAAATCCAGCGTGTTCATAGCGTTCGGCGTTGTCGAGTTGTTCGACAAGAACGTTAATTTCCTGTGCCATCGCGCCAATAATACCAATACGCTTCATAGAGTAGACTCCATCGTCCATACGTTAAAAATTAAAGATTCAGCAGTAAAGACCTAGTATTAACGGCCGGATATTAACGATCGAGGATTTAAAACATCGTGAGCCTAGGCTTCAGCGTCGTGACGTTCAGCCGCTTCAAGGGTGTTTTCCAATAATGTGGCAACGGTCATCGGTCCAACGCCGCCAGGTACGGGGGTGATAAAGCTTGCCCGCTCGGCCGCTACAGCAAAATCAACATCACCGACCAGGGAGCCATCTTCCTGGCGATTAATGCCAACATCAATCACGATGGCACCTTCTTTGATCCATTCGCCTTTTACGATGCTGGGCTTACCGACCGCGACGATGACTAGATCCGCTCGGCTGACATGCGCTTTTAAATCACGCGTAAAACGATGGCAGATGGTCGTAGTACATCCTGCCAATATAAGCTCAAGGGCCATGGGGCGACCTACAATATTCGAGGCCCCAACAATCGTGGCATTGAGCCCGCGTACGCTAAGATTGCTTTGCGCGAGCAGAGTCATTATCCCTTTGGGTGTACAAGGGCGTAGGGCCGGTAGCCGCTGGGCAAGCCTGCCCAAGTTGTAGGGATGGAAACCATCAATATCTTTGCCTGGAAGAATACGCTCTAAAATAGGCCCGGCATCCAGATGAGCTGGGAGTGGAAGCTGTACCAGAATGCCATCAATACGTGGATCCGCATTAAGCTGGTCGATAAGGTTTTCCAATGCCTGCTGAGTGGTATCTGCTGGCAATGCGTGCTGGAACGACAGGATTCCAGCCTGCTTGCAGGCTCGATGCTTGGTATTCACATAGACATGAGACGCGGGGTCTTCCCCGACCACAACAACGGCTAGTCCTGGTGCACGAGCGCCAGCAAGCTTGCGTGCTGCTATCTTCTCGGCAACGCGTTGGCGGACATGAGCAGCGATGGCTTTTCCATCGATAAGTTGGGCGGTCATTGACAAGGATCCCTGTGGAGGTTGAAACACTTAGCGCTAAAGCAGATTTTGCTTGAGCATTTGCCTAGAGGTAATTTTCGCATGCCAGGGCGGTAAGGCAAAGCATCTACATAATCAATCGCATTAAGTGTTGACTTTAAATCTAGAAATAGTAATATATGCCTCGCTTGAGACGGGCAGCGCGGTAAGCGTCAAGAGTGATAAATCGGGATGTAGCGCAGTCTGGTAGCGCGCCTGCTTTGGGAGCAGGATGTCGGGGGTTCGAATCCCTCCATCCCGACCACACTTAACGTGAAAGGTGGTACATTGCTTTTCCGAGCGTGGTTGTGGTCAAGTGCTCATCGGTATTCAGCTTGTTTCGAATGCTTTACGTGCGCCCATAGCTCAACCGGATAGAGCAACGGCCTTCTAAGCCGTAGGTTGCGGGTTCAAGTCCTGCTGGGCGTGCCATTAATAAAGCGTTTAAATGGTCAAAGCCGGTTAGGTGATCTTCTAAGTAGTGCTATCAATGGTGGATGTAGCTCAGTGGTAGAGCCCCGGATTGTGGCTCCGGTGGTCGTGGGTTCGATCCCCATCATCCACCCCAGTTGATAGAAGCAAGGCCCCAGTTTTAGGTTGTGGTGGATGTAGCTCAGTGGTAGAGCCCCGGATTGTGGCTCCGGTGGTCGTGGGTTCGATCCCCATCATCCACCCCATTAACCTCTCTCCTTATATATCTTGTGTCGATCTCCTTATTTTTTTATCTTCTATCCACTTAATTGTGGTTTTTTGCGTTTCTAATTTTTTTCTATACATCTTTTTTTTTACTCTGCATACCTGCATTCGACCCTCCCGTATGAGTTTCTGAGACCTGTCTATCTTCTTTTATCCTGCAGTATTAGCGCCTGGTAGTGAACTCATCTGTTATAAAATCTTTAGTAGGTTTAATTGCTGTATTTGATAGTTAAAAGAGATTTTTTGACTATATAAAAGGCTGATGTTTAGTGATATTTTTCAAATGCTTATTAATTCTAGTTTTTGTTTATAGTAAATACGGATTCTACTTCGAGGGGCATAAAATGACGCGACAAACGGTGGTGTTAGGTGCAGGCATGGTAGGTGTCAGTATCGCATGGCATCTGCAGCAGCGCGGACATCAGGTAACGCTGGTGGACCGCCGTCAGCCTGGTCGTGAAACCTCGTTTGGTAACGCAGGCATTATTCAGCGTGAGGCGGTTCGTCCCTACGCATTCCCACGTGACATGAAAACAATTTTAAGCGTGTTGCCTAATCGGCGCGTGGATATCCGTTATCGTGCAGCCGGTATGTTGAATGCTGCCTCTCCGCTATTAAGTTATTGGCATAACTCATCATCCCGACAGTATAAAAAAATCGTTCCGCAATGGGCTTCTCTAATTCAGCTATGCCTAAAAGCACACGGGCCAATGATTGAAGCGGCAGGTGCTGAGCATTTAGTGCGCCGAGAAGGCTGGCTGGAGATTTACCGTACTCAGGCGCGCTTGGACAAGCGTATTGAAGAGGCTGAAGAGGCGCGTGCGCTTTACGGCGTTCAGTTTGCTGTACTTGATCGCACGGGTATAGAGCGTAAAGAGCCTAATCTGGGAAGCGATATTATAGGTGCTATTCACTGGCTAGATCCGTGGACCGTGTCGGATCCTGGCGCATTGGTGGCCGCTTACGCTGACGATGTGACTAAACATGGTGGAGAAATTCTTCAGGCGGATATTCAAAAAATTGAGCAGGTCGGCGAGCGTTGGCGGGTGGTTACCCAGGCGCAAACGCTGGAAGCTGATGAGGTGGTAGTAGCATTGGGGCCTTGGGCTGGCGATTGGATGAAAGGGCTTGGCTATCATTTCCCCACTTTTGTGAAGCGTGGCTACCATATGCACTATGCCACTAAGCCACCCGCCAAATTAAATAACTGGTTGATGGATGCTGAAGTTGGTTATTTGTTAGCGCCAATGAATGCAGGGGTTCGCCTGACCACGGGGGCTGAATTAGACCGTATGGAATCGCCCGCCGATGAACAGCAGTTGGGCGCTGCAGAAAAAGTAGCCCGGAGCATTTTTCCATTGGATGAGCGGCGCGACACGGTTGCCTGGAAGGGCGCACGGCCTTGCCTGCCGGATATGAAGCCTGTCATTGGTCCCGCACCGCGTCACCCTGGGTTATGGCTAGCGTTTGGTCATGGCCATCAAGGTTTTACCCTTGGTCCGGCCACAGGGCAGCTATTGGCTGATATGATGGAAGACAAGCCTACAGAAATTGATATGGCACCATTTCGAGCAGATCGTTTTGGATCTTGATTAGATATAATGAGGCATAGCGGTAGCGATCGTTTTTTTGTGGCTAACCTGTATCTTTGCTAGTCTAAGACAACGTTTGGTTTTTTAAGGGTAAGGTTTATGGATGTTTCTATAAGCAATACGGTGAGTACAGCGCTTTATATGAACCAAGCGCAAACCGCAGAACAGGCCCAAATGCAGTTGTTTAAACAGGCTTTGGATATGCAAGCTCAGCAAGTCACTGAAATTATGGCTTCCGCTAATATGGGCGCTGAACCCGGCCTGGCTAAAGATGGCAATGTTGGCACCATGATCAACACATATGCTTAATTGGATAAGCGCTTATTAAGTGCTTACGATTATTTTGAAACGCCAAACGCCGACTTGTTCGGCGTTTTTTTTATAGTTTTTTTCTGGATCGTTTTCCAGCCGAGGCAGCTGGGTGAACGCTAAAACCAATCGCTCCCACCTCCAGTATTTTTGCTTGTGACCAACGAATGATTAAAAACTAAGTCTTACAAAACTTTTACAAAAAGTGATGCGACTGCTACATATGTAGTGTGGGTTTTAAATGATTGTTTGCTATCCAGGCACATGTAGCCAAAAAAGGAATCGCTATGAACAAGGAAACGTTGAAAAAAATTAGTATCTTAGGCGTGGCGTTAGGTTTGACCGCAAGCCCTCTGGTGTTTGCTCAGACTGACACGAGCACTGATACAGGTACTACTACAAGTACTAGCACTGTCCAGGGAGCAGGTCACGAGGGAGTGTTGGAAAACCAGCCTCGCGGCGCAGCTGCTCCTACTGGAAATAAAGAAGAGTGGGAAAGTGGCGGTGGCGAAGAAGAGGGCCCGGTCGTTGATATCGAAGATCATGAGCGCAGTCATTCAACCGGCCATGAAGCGATCAATAGTGAGCCGCGTGGGTTAGCCGCTTCTACCGGCAATAAAGAAGAGTGGCAAGAGGGCGGTGGTGAGGAAGAAGGCCCCGTTGTCGAGTAATCGATCTATTATGCCCCGCTTAGGCGGGGTATAACTGCACTATTAGTTCCTGCGTTAACACTTCCTTGTGATGAACATGGCACCTGCTCCCTCCTAACGGTACAATCTCGCCCAATTATGCAAACCTCAGTTTGAGTTGCTTAAGGCTTCCTTACGAAGCGTAAGTACGCAGCTGAGTACAAATTTCTATAGAGGCAAGATGAAAGATACCCAGTTAGCCTACGAGGCGGGGCTTAGACGCACCTTTGCAATCATTTCGCACCCGGATGCGGGTAAGACGACGATTACCGAAAAAATGCTGCTATTTGGTAATGCCATCCAGCTGGCCGGCTCGGTAAAGAGTAAACGTAACGACCGCCACGCGACTTCTGACTGGATGAAGATGGAGCAGGAGCGGGGGATCTCGGTAACGACCTCCGTTATGCAGTTCCCCTACGGCGGGCGTATCGTTAACTTGCTTGATACCCCAGGACACGAAGACTTTTCTGAAGATACCTATCGGACTTTAACGGCCGTTGACTCTGCCTTGATGGTGATTGACGGCGCCAAGGGCGTCGAAGATCGAACCGTTAAGTTGATGGAAGTGTGCCGCCTTCGTACCACGCCCATCCTCACCTTTATCAACAAGATGGACCGTGACATTCGTGACCCTATCGAAGTCATGGATGAAGTCGAGACTGTTCTTAATATCCAATGTGCACCGATGACATGGCCGGTGGGCATGGGGCGCCATTTTAAAGGCGTGTATCACCTGTATAACGATGTGATTCACCTCTATACGCAAGGCCAGGGTAGCCGCATTCCCGAAGATAAGCGGATTGAAGGACTGGATAGCCCAGAAGTCGATGCTGTACTCGGTGAAGAGCAGGCAGAAGAGCTGCGTATGGAGGTAGAGCTGGTGCGCGGTGCTTCGCATGAATTTGACCTTGAAGCCTACCGTCGGGGCGAACTCACACCGGTTTACTTCGGTACCGCCATGGGTAACTTTGGCGTACGTGAAATGTTGGACGGCTTTGTAGAGTATGCACCTGCTCCCCAGCCGCATGACACCGACGTACGTGAAGTAACTGCGCAGGACGAACGCTTTACCGGGTTTGTATTTAAAATACAGGCCAACATGGACCCTAATCACCGTGATCGCATCGCCTTTTTGCGTGTGTGCTCCGGCAAGTACGAGAAAAACATGAAGATGCGCCACGTGCGGATCGGCAAGGACGTCAAGATTGCCGATGCGCTGACGTTTATGGCATCTGACCGCTCGCATGTTGAGGAAGCCTGGCCCGGCGATATCATTGGTTTGCATAACCATGGCACGATTCAGATCGGCGATACCTTTACGGTCGGTGAGGATATGCGCTTTACCGGTATTCCTCACTTTGCCCCTGAGCTCTTCAAGCGTGTACGCCTAAAAGATCCTTTGAAGATGAAGGCGCTTCAGAAAGGTCTGCAGCAGCTCTCGGAAGAGGGCGCCACGCAGGTGTTCATGCCCATGGACAACAATGACCTGATTCTTGGCGCAGTGGGTACACTGCAGTTTGATGTGGTTGCCCACCGGCTGAAGGAAGAGTACAAGGTCGACTGTTTGTACGAAGGGGTTAATGTGCAAACGGCGCGGTGGATATACTGCGAAGATGCCAAAATGCTGGAAGAGTTTAAGCGTAAGGCCAGCGCCAACCTTGCCATTGATGGCGGTGGCTACTTAACCTACATTGCACCTACGCGGGTTAATTTACAGATGACCCAAGAGCGCTGGCCGGATATTCGTTTCCAGCCTACTCGCGAGCATTAATTCCGCGGCTCTCAATGAAATCTGATATCGGTGAGCCCAGGGAAGGGCTTGCGCACGCTTATCTGCAGCTCGCTCTCCATCTCTACACGCTCTCCATCTCTACAAAAGAAGGAGTCGCTGACAATGCTTGTTGATGCCCACTGTCATATGGATTTCAGCGTCTTTGATCAAGATCGTGACGCGGTTTTTGCGGCTGCCCATGCTTCTGGGATTGAGCACTTTGTGGTTCCCGGGACCACGCGGCAATGCTGGTCGCAGGTGTTGGCCCTTGGCACGCGCAGCGATGTCAGCGTATGCCTGGGCTTACATCCCTATTTTATGGATCAGCATCGACGAGAAGACGATATTCATGCGTTGGAGCGAATGCTAAGTGCGAACCCGTGGGTATCGGCGATCGGAGAATGCGGTATTGATGCGCGTTTTAAAGATACCTGGGATAAACAGTGGGATCTGTTTGATGATCAGCTGCATCTGGCCAAGCAGCATAAGCTTCCCGTAGTCGTTCACTGCGTACAGGCGAATGATAAGGTTAGCAAGCGTCTGCGCCAGCTGGCGCTTCCCCAGGCAGGGCTCATCCACGCCTTTTCGGGTTCTATTGAGCAGGCCCGCAAGTTTTTAGACCTGGGGTTTGTGTTAGGCCTGGGCGGTGCGGTTACCTATGAGCGCGCCCAGCGGTTACAGCGAATGGTTGCTGCGCTGCCCGACGATGGTTTTGTGTTAGAAACAGATAGCCCCGATATGCCGTTAAGTGGCCATCAGGGCGCGCGTAATGAACCCAAGCGTGTGGCTCAGGTGTGTCGCATTGTGGCAGATCTGCGTGGTCAGACTGAGCAGCAAATAGCGGCATGCAGTACTGCGAATGCCGCTCGCTTGTTTAAACTCGCCATCGACTGATATTGGTTCAGCTCTTGATTGACGCCGCTTGTTGTTCAGGGTCAAGCCGTTCAAGAGGGTAAGGCAACGGCAACAGGGTGACGGTGCTACCTTCCCAATAAAGCGACATCGCTTCTTCGACTGCTTTGGTACTCATGACGGCGAGTAATTCCACGCTGTCATTATCTTTTCTAACGCTTGTCACTACTTCGCCCAAGGCTTTATCTACTTCGTTGGTAATGCTGGCGCCGACGTCCGGCAATGTATTTGCCTTGAGCTCAGCGTGAACCAAGCGCTTTTTAACTTGTCCACGAAAGTGCGCTCGGGCAACTACTTCTTGACCGGTATAACAGCCTTTCTTAAAACTCACCCCGCCTAGTGCCTCCCAGTTAAGCATCTGGGGTAAAAAGTGATCCTGTTGAGCTTCTGTCAGCCAGGCGATTCCGCTGCGGATATCTTCAAGCTGCCAAGCCGCCTTTTGCGGTTCATCGTCGACCACGCTTAGAGAAGACGCATCTGATACACAAAATAGCCAGCGGGGCATTTCCCCAGGCACACGGATAACGCTTGTAAGGTTGTTTACACTCTGAGCGAAGGGTTTCTCGGGAAGCGTTACATTCAGAGAAGTTGCTAACGAGCTTGCATTGTCGCTGGCGCCAATAAATGTAACCTCAGTGTTATGTACCAGTTCGGCGCGGTAGAACGCGGCGAACTTGTTTAAATGGGCCGCCAGCGAGGCGACCAGCGACGTGCTGAGTATCAATCTGAAGTGTTCGGCATTGAGGCGAAGAAGCTGCCCATTAGCCAGCATTCTGCCTTTAGGTGTGCAAAAGCAGGTAAGTGGCGCAAACTCGCCATCGGCTAAACTCACCTGAGCGCTTGTTTGGCCCTGTAGGAATTTTTCAGCATCTGCCCCTTTTACATCCAGTGCTGCCAGGTGGCTCAGGCGCACGTTGTCGGTGATCGTAGTGGAGGGGATAACCGTTGCCATATAAACTCCTGGTTTGAAGGTAGCTGATAGTTAAAAGGGTGGTAAGGACGCTAAGCCTCTCAACCTGTGGGCAAAAGACGCTAATTGCAAGGTGTCATTAGCGTGCTAGACTCTTTCTTCTGTATCAGTTTTGCATAGGAATAAATGAGGAAGATAACGTCATGGCACAGCAATCACTAACATTTCAAGGCGTAAAAGATGCCGAACAGGTCAACAAGATTACCACGGCGTTGATGATGCTGGATGGTGTCGATAGTGCAGAAGTCGGTCGCCATGGGGCAGACGTGGATGGCCGCGTTAAACGTGAGGCGCTAATCAACGCCGTCGAGAAGTTGAAACTAGGAGTGAAAGTATCCTGATGCATCCGCCTATTACGGTAATCAGTCAGCGTAACCACGCGTTTCGGCAACGAGTTGAAGTCGATAGCCTGGAAGCCTTATATGCCGATGTTCCCGAAGTGGTCGGTGGTGAAGGCAGCGCGCCAGACCCGCACGACTATTTTGATATCGCCCTGGGCACCTGTAAGGCGATTACGGTGCAAATGTATGCCAAGCGTAAGCAGTGGCCGCTTACAGCGATTACCGTAACGGTTCAGCGGGATGATAGCCAGGAAGCCAAAGGCACGTACAAATTGAATGTGGTGCTAACGCTGCATGGTATTACTGACCCGGAGCAGCGGGCCAGGCTCGAGGATATCAGCCATCGCTGTCCTATTCAGCGGCTGATGACTCAGTCAACAATCGATATCACCACGCAAACGGTTTAATTTCCCAGTTAGGAGCGACGATGAGCAAAGAGTTTCGGTTGCAGTCGAAATTTAAGCCTGCCGGTGATCAGCCAAACGCCATTAAAGAGTTGGTCGGCGGCCTGGAGTCAGGTCTTGCCCATCAAACGCTACTGGGGGTAACCGGGTCGGGCAAAACGTTCACTATGGCGAACATAGTGCAACAACTTCAGCGCCCGACTATCGTGATGGCGCCCAATAAAACGCTAGCGGCGCAGCTTTATGGGGAGTTCAAGGCCTTCTTTCCCGATAACGCCGTTGAGTATTTCGTATCTTATTACGATTACTATCAGCCTGAGGCCTATGTGCCGTCATCCGATACGTTTATCGAAAAAGATGCCTCTATCAATGATCACATTGAGCAGATGCGCCTTTCGGCCACTAAAGCGCTGCTTGAGCGTCGTGACGCGCTCATTGTGGTATCCGTTTCGGCAATTTACGGGTTGGGTGATCCCGACCAGTATTTAAAGATGCGACTGCACTTTACCCGCGGCGAGTTAATCGATCAGCGAGCCTTTCTGCGCCGCTTGGCGGAGCTTCAATATACCCGCAACGATATGGATTTTCGGCGCGGTACCTACCGTGTACGTGGCGATGTAATTGATATCTTTCCGGCCGATTCTGATGAAGAAGCGGTGCGTGTTGAGCTGTTTGATAACGAGATCGACACTATTCGCCTGTTCGATCCGTTAACCGGGGATATACGGGGTCAGGTACCGCGTATGACGATTTATCCTAAATCGCACTATGTTACCCCCCGCGAGACCATTATGGGGGCAATCGACTCGATCAAGGCTGAATTGAAAGAGCGCCTTGACTGGATGCGCAAGCACGAGCGTCTGGTAGAAGCGCAGCGCCTCGAGCAGCGTACGCTCTATGATATCGAAATGATGCTTGAGCTGGGTTACTGCAACGGGATCGAGAACTACTCGCGCTATTTATCTGGCCGGGCGCCAGGTGAGCCGCCGCCCACGTTTTTTGACTACCTGCCTGACGATGCGCTGCTGTTTATTGATGAGTCTCACGTCAGCGTGCCGCAAGTAGGCGGTATGTATAAAGGCGACCGTTCGCGTAAAGAGACGCTGGTGGAGTACGGTTTTCGGTTGCCCTCGGCGCTGGATAACCGACCCATGAAGTTTGAAGAGTGGGAGTCGATTGTACCTCAGGCAATCTTTGTCTCGGCGACACCGGGTAAATATGAGGCTGAACATGCAAGCCAGGTTGTCGAGCAGGTAGTACGCCCGACGGGGCTTCTGGACCCTGAAATCGAAGTACGCCCCGCCAGCACCCAGGTGGATGATCTACTCTCCGAGATTGGGTTGCGTACCGCAGTAGGCGAGCGCGTACTGGTGACCACGCTGACCAAGCGCATGGCCGAGGATTTAACCGAATATTTTGACGAGCATGGTGTGCGTGTCCGTTATTTGCACTCCGATATCGATACGGTCGAGCGGGTGGAAATCATTCGCGATCTCCGCTTAGGCAAATTTGATGTGCTGGTGGGGATTAACCTGCTTCGTGAGGGGCTTGATATCCCCGAGGTGTCGCTGGTTGCCATTCTTGATGCGGATAAAGAAGGCTTTTTGCGTGCTGAACGCTCACTGATTCAGACTATCGGTCGAGCTGCGCGTAATGCTCACGGCAAGGCTATTTTATACGGGGATCGTATTACCGATTCAATGCGTAAAGCCATTGATGTGACCGAGAGTCGTCGGGCCAAACAGAAAGCGCATAATGAAAAGCACGGTATTACGCCAACAACCGTTACCCGCTCCGTAGCGGATATACTTGAAGCTGCGCAAACGCCAGGTAAAAAGAACAGCCGTAAGCGTGGCGCTGAGCGCAAGGTGGCCGAGGGCGAAGGCCAGTATGATATCGCCAATATGGGCCCGCATGATTTGCTAGCCGCTATCAGCAAGCTGGAGGATGCCATGTTCGAAGCTGCCCAGAACCTGGAGTTCGAAGAGGCGGCGCGCCTGCGCGACCAAGTGCATCAAATGAAAGAAAAACAGCTGGCGCTAGGGTAGGTTATGCCGGAAGGACCGGAAATACGTCGGGCAGCCGACCGGATTGAAAAGCAGATTGGCGGCCGGATGATTGATGATGCCTGGTTTGCCTTTCCCGAACTTGCCAAGCAGGTTGATTTGTTGATAGGTACTCAAGTGACTGCCGTGGATACACGGGGCAAAGCCATGCTGATCCGCTTTGCTAATCAGCAGGTGCTGTATTCCCATAATCAGCTGTACGGAGTATGGAAACTTCATCGCGTCGATGAGCCACCTACCACCAAGCGTTCTTTAAGAGCACGCCTGGAAACCGAGGGCAGGGTGGCCAGCCTGTATAGTGCATCGGATATTTCCCTATGGCAGGAAAGCGAGCTGGAAACACATCCTTTCCTGGCACGTTTAGGGCCTGACCTGTTAAGCCAGCAGGTAACGCCCGAACATGTGCTGGCGCGTTTAACCATGAAGCAATTCTACCAGCGTGGCCTAGGGTCGCTGCTGTTAGATCAAGGTCTCGTGGCTGGGTTGGGTAACTATCTGCGCTCGGAAATTTTGTTTTTCGCGCAACTTCACCCCAAACACCGGCCAGCCGATTTAACCAGCGCCCAGCAAATGCAGCTGGCAGAGTTGATCGTGGATATTACTCGCCAGGCTTACCAACTAGCCGGAGTGACTAATACTCAGGCGTGGATTGAGCAGGCCGTTGCTTCAGGTGAGTCGCGCCGCCAGTGGCGGTTTGCGGTATTTGATCGTGCTGGGCTCTCTTGCCATCGCTGTGGCGATGTTATTGAACGTACGATGGTCGGTTCTCGGCGCTTGTATCGTTGTCCCAGCTGCCAGCCATACGTTAAATAAATAATTATACCGTTATCTTTTAGGGCTGCTTACATCTCACTAAAACATATATTGCAGCTGTCATTACGCACGGTAGAGGCTGCCGCTTGCGGGTCAATACGGTATACTCCTTGCACGCTTAAGCGGCTATTCCCATGCATGTTAAAAAAAGCCGTAGAAAAGACGAAAACCAAGGAGCTGTTACTCCATGACCGTGATTCGCCAGGACGACGTTATTCAAAGCGTTGCCGATGCTCTTCAGTATATCTCTTACTATCATCCTAAAGATTTCATTGACGCGATGGATGCGGCTTATCAACGGGAACAAAACCCGGCCGCAAAAGATGCTATCGCGCAGATTTTGATTAATTCGAGAATGTGCGCCACCGGCCATCGGCCTATCTGCCAGGATACGGGAATCGTGACTGTGTTCGTTCATGTGGGTATGAACGTTACCTGGGACGCGGATATGAGCCTGGACGACATGGTCAATGAAGGCGTTCGCCGGGCTTACCTATTGCCGGATAACGTGCTGCGCGCGTCTGTACTGGCGGATCCTGACGGCAAGCGTCAGAACACTAAAGATAATACGCCCGCTATTATCCACCACACGCTGGTGCCTGGTGATAAGGTTGATATTCACGTCGCGGCAAAAGGCGGTGGCAGTGAGGCGAAGTCCAAATTCGCCATGCTGAATCCCTCCGATAGTGTCGTTGACTGGGTCATGGAGCAGCTTCCCAAAATGGGCGCAGGCTGGTGCCCGCCGGGTATGTTGGGTATTGGTATTGGCGGCACGGCTGAGAAAGCCATGCTACTCGCCAAAGAGGCGCTGCTGGATCCTATCGATATCCTGGATCTACAGGCACGTGGTCCGAGCAATCGGGCAGAAGAGCTGCGTCTTGAGCTGTTTGATAAGGTCAACAAAAGCGGCATTGGTGCACAGGGCTTGGGCGGGCTTACCACGGTATTGGATATCAAGGTAAAAGATTATCCCACCCACGCCGCGAACAAACCGGTCGCGATCATTCCCAACTGTGCCGCCACTCGCCATGCGCATTTTACGCTTGACGGTTCAGGCCCGGCAGCATTAACGCCACCTAAATTGGAAGATTGGCCGGAAATCACCCGTGAAGCGGGGGCTAACGTCAAGCGCGTGAATCTGGATACCGTCACGCCTGAAGAGGTTAAAACCTGGCAGCCGGGCGACACGCTTCTGCTTAACGGCAAGCTGCTGACAGGACGTGATGCTGCCCATAAGCGCATGGTCGATATGATCGCTAAAGGTGAGCCGCTGCCCGTCGATATGAAAGGTCGGTTTATTTACTACGTTGGCCCGGTTGATCCGATTGGTGACGAAGTTGTGGGTCCTGCTGGCCCGACCACGGCAACCCGGATGGATAAGTTCACCCGTACCATGCTCGAAGAGACAGGGCTTTTAGGCATGGTAGGCAAGGCTGAACGTGGCCTGGAAGCGATCAACGCTATTCGTGATAACGAAGCGGTTTATCTAATGGCAGTAGGTGGTTCGGCGTACTTAGTGGCCCAAGCTATCAAGAAATCCCGCGTGGTGGGATTTGAAGATTTAGGCATGGAAGCTATCTACGAGTTTGAAGTCGAAGATATGCCCGTAACGGTTGCTGTAGACAGCCTGGGTACCTCCGTTCATCAGACCGGGCCTGCCAAGTGGAAGGAGATTATTGCTCAAACCGCATAACGCAGTCTGTGCTGTGATTGGTTATTAATTCACAGGAGCCCCGTTCATACGGGGCTTTTGTACATAAACCTCAAATAACCAAAACGCGTTTGATAGATATACCGATACGTTTAGGGAGTAGTGGGTATGGCCTCTTGGCTGCTAGGGACAGGCATTATGCTGATACACCTGTTAGGGATTGTATCGGCCGTGATGGCGTTAATGTCGAGTCGGACATCGCAAGGCGCTGTAGCCTGGATTATCTCTCTGCTTACCTTTCCCTATGTAGCGCTGCCGGCGTACTGGTTTTTTGGGCGTCCGCGTTTTTATGGCTATGTCATGGCCCGTGGCGAACGCGATACCGTCCTTAGGCGTGTATTGGCCCGCTATCAAGAAAGCGCGTTACCTTTTTTAGCGCCGCCTACCAACTCGGATACTCAAGCCGTTGAGCAGTTAGCAATGATGCCGCTAACACGGGGCAATAACGCCACATTGCTGATTGATGGTGATGCTACCTTTGACAGCCTGTTTGAAGGGATCGACAGGGCAGAGCACTACTTATTGCTGCAGTTTTTTATTGTCCGCGACGATGCGCTGGGACGTCGCCTGCAGAAGCATCTTGTTGACGCCGCTCGCCGCGGTGTGCGGGTGTATTTTCTTTACGATGAAATCGGTAGCCGTAAGCTGGGCGAAGGTTACCTTAAAGATTTATCCGTTGAGGGAGTAGAGGTTAGCGCTTTTCGTTCATCCAGAGGCTTTAAGCATCGCTTTCAGCTAAATTTCCGCAATCACCGTAAGGTTGCCGTTGTAGACGGTAAGCGTGGATGGTTAGGTGGGTTCAATGTCGGCATAGAGTACCTTGGCCAGCATCCACGCCATGGGCCTTGGCGCGATACACATTTAATGCTGGAAGGGCCCAGTGTATTAGGCTTGCAGGAAGCTTTCTGGGAAGATTGGCACTGGGCAACAGGCGAGGTAGCCAGTTTAAACTGGCAGGCGGAAAGCCACCCTGATCATGATCAGCACGTAGTTATTGTTCCTTCAGGGCCTGCAGACAGGCAAGACACAGCAAGCCTGTTAATTCAGCAGTTAATTCATAGCGCCACGCATCGGCTGTGGGTTACCAGCCCCTATTTTGTCCCTGACCAGGGCGTACAGGATGCGCTACGCCTTGCGGCCATGCGCGGTATAGATGTACGCGTTATGATTCCCGAGCGCCCAGACCATCTACTTGTGTTTCTCTCAGCCTTTGCATTTTTACCGGACATGTTAAAAGCAGGTGTTAAAATATACCGTTATCTTCCAGGTTTTTTACATCAAAAAGTAATTCTTATCGACAATGATGCAGCAACCGTGGGTACAGTAAACTTAGATAACCGCTCGTTTCGGTTAAATTTCGAAATTACTGCTTTTATTCCTAACCCGGAATTTGCTGAGAAAGTACACACCATGCTGGAGCAGGATTTAGCCCAGTGCCGGCGTGTCACAATAGATGAAGTACAGCAGCGTCCGTTATGGAAAAAAGTGGTTTCAAGAGCGGCTTATCTAATGTCACCCGTTCAGTAGTTGGCGCTGTAAATGGTCAAATTACAAAATGTTTGATGGGCAAAGGAGTGTTGGGTGAATCTTGAAACAAAATGGTTAGAAGATTTTGTCGCGCTGGCCAATACACGCAGTTTTTCTGCTTCTGCACGTCAGCGGCATGTCACTCAACCTGCCTTTAGCCGACGTATTCGTGCGTTGGAACAGGCTATTGGCGTTACTCTGGTTGATCGTTCTACTACGCCGGTAGGACTCACGTCTGAAGGGCAGTTATTCCTAGTTACCGCACGTAATCTAGTTGAGCAACTTAATGAGTCTCTGAGCCATCTGCGGGGGTTATCCATCGCCAATGAGGCGCTTGATATCGTAGCGGCCCATTCATTGGCACTCAGCTTTTTTCCTCCCTGGATCTCGCGTCTTCAAAAAGGCCTGGGCGAGCTTCCCACACGCTTGGTCGCCATGAACGTCGGGGAGGCTATTCATGTGCTGCGTGAAGGCAACTGCGACCTGATGCTGGCGTATTACGACCCCTTTGCCACCATGCAGCTGGATGCGGAAGTTTTTCCGTCATTTTCGATAGGCAAGGTCAATATGCTACCTGTTTCACTGCCGGATGAAACGGGCAAGCCCTGCTTTTCGCTACACAGTGATGCGTCCATTCCCTATCTGGCTTATACCCAAGGGGCTTTTTTGGGGCGAAGTGTGCGCATGTTGCTGAAAAATGATCCACTGCGTATGAGATTGCGCACAGTTTATGAAACAGCCATGGCAGAAGGGCTAAAGGGCATGGTACTTCAAGGCATTGGCGCTGCCTGGATTCCTGATTTCTGTATACGTGAAGAGCTCAAAAGCGGCCGTTTAGTAAGAGCGGGCGATGAAAGCTGGGATATTCCGCTTGAGATCCGACTTTATCGCTGCTCACTTGTTCACAAGCCCGGCGTCGAAAAGCTCTGGCGACAGATGATGAAGCTACCGCGTGATTTTCTACAGGCGTAACGGCTAGGGCCTGAATTAGGGCCGAGCGCTAAAATCCGCGGGCAAGCCAAGAAAATTCTGAATAATAAAGAAGTGATCTTCAAACAGGCTATCCGGTTCTAAATCCGCCAAGGCGACCCAGCGCGCATGGTCGCCGCCTTTAACAGGTTTTAAGCGGGGCAGCTGTTGGTCTGGGCGTAGCGCAAAGTAAAAGGCTTCAGCCAGCGTGCGGCCACGCCAGCTGCGGTGTGGCTCGTCAAACAGACGCTGCCCGCGCAGCGAACCTTTCAGCACGGGCTCGGGGACTTTAAGGCGCAGCCGTTCCCTAAGTTCACGCATACAGGCATCCAGCAACCGCTCATGGGGGTTGATAAACCCTCCAGGTAAGGCGAGAAGACCTTTGCCGGGTGCCGCTGTGCGGCGCACTAAAAGCACATGGCCTGATTGCACCACAACGGCATTAACAGTGACGAAAATAGGCGGATAGGGGGCTTGCGCCCAGGCTTGGCGATACTGATCGAGCAATTGCTGCTCTTCTAGTAGCTGATAGTAAGCCTCTCCCTGGCAAAACTCACTGACGCTATTCACTACTCCAGGCGGCAGGTCGTGGTAAGCCCCCGTGGTTAGGTAATCGCCGGTGGAGCCGGGCGATCGGAACAGCCGTTCACGGATTTGGCTTGCGGAAATGCCTTCAACCAGCGGTACACTCACCGATTCCCACTGGGGAAAGAGCGAAAGGTAATAGCTTGATTGACCTCGGCTTGCGCCAATCAAGCCGATTCGCGGCAGCCGTGCATTGGCCGGAGCCGCTAGGTCACGTACTTTTCTCTGAACATCCCTTACCCATACATCGTCGTTATACAGCGCATCAAGCAAGGGGCTTATTTCCAAGCGCTGATTATCGGCGTCATCAAATCCTGAACGGATCATTGTTTGACGCTCATCAAAGCTCCATGGATTACGCAGCGAACGCGCCTGCCAAGCAGAGCCAACCAGTACAATAACCTGACGTGCCTGCTTTAATGCTTCGCGAATAATCGCTAAATGGCCCAGATGGGGAGGCTGAAAACGACCAATAAATACCAAACAATCGAAGGCGTAAGCAGGCTTAGAGCTTGTTGCGGCAGGGGCCATGTTGCTTCCTTGAACGTTTGGTTGATAAGAAGACCATTATGGAGGGCAAGATTATAGCGTGCAATGTGATCAATACTGCGCGCTGCGCCAGCATTCGCTATGCTGATAAACTATTACGCATAAAGTAACTATTAAATTGCTCAAGGGAATGAATATGATTAAAAGCACCCTCATCTTTTGGTGGAAGGTAGTACAGGATGCTGTAGCCCTATGGCTTGAGCGTAATGCGTTTAGCTACGCAGGTTCATTGGCCTTTTATACACTTTTTTCTTTGGCCCCTACGATTATTATTGCCGTGACGGTCATCGGCATAGTGTTGGGTGAAGATGCTGCTCAAGGGCAAATTGTCGCCCAGTTGCAAGGCTCTTTAGGAACGGATGTAGCGTCAGCAATTGAGGGTGCCGTAGCCCAGTCGCGGATTGAAGAATCGGGTTTACTGCCAACGCTATTGGGGTTTGGTGCGCTTTTAGTCGGTGCTACCACGGTGTTTGCACAAATGCAGTTTTCTCTAAACACTATCTGGGGGGTGACGGCGAAACCTACCAGCAATAGCATGTTTATATTCGTCAAAACCAGGCTTCTATCGCTCACCGTGGTTCTTTCAATCGGTTTTATTTTACTGGTTTCGTTGGTTCTAGGCGTAGTGGTACGCGGTATGCTGCAAGCCGCAAACGATATTTTTCCGCTAGCCGGTTATCTGACCACTATTGTGGAATCACTGATCTCTTTAGCGGTAGTGACGTTACTCTTTGCGACCATTTTCAAAGTGTTACCTGATGTGGTCTTGGGATGGCAGGATGTATTTATTGGCGCCGTGGTTACTGCCGTTTTATTTACCATTGGCCGCACGCTAATCGCGATTTATCTAGCGTATACCGCGACGGCGTCGACCTATGGAGCCGCCGGCTCAGTCGTAATGGTATTGCTATGGGTTTATTACTCGTCGCTTATTTTATTATTCGGTGCTGCGTTTACGCGTTCTCTTTTACTACGTCGGGGCAGAAAGCTGATTCCGCGCAATAGTGCGGTGCTGGTTAAGCACGAGCTGCTGGGCGTTGAGCCGCTAGAGCCTAAAGGCCACGTTCACAAAGACCATGTTCACAAAGACCATGTCCACAAAGACCATGTTCACAAAGACCATGTCCACAAAGACCACGTACAAGATACCGGTGAACGGTGATGAAAGCCTGTTGCCTGCGCGCGTTTGTTTCAGGAAAAGTACAAGGTGTTGGCTATCGCTACGCCACCCAGGAACAGGCGTTGCAGTCCAAGATAACCGGCCATGCCAAAAACCTGGCCGACGGTCGGGTTGAGGTGCTCATGTGTGGCGATAGCGAAAAGGTTAAAGCGCTTAGTGAGTGGCTTTGGAAGGGGCCCGCGCAAGCGCGGGTAACCCATATTGAATGCGAGGCAGTGGACGCTAGTTCAGTGCCTGAGCACTTCTCAATGCATTAATTAACCATTTCACGATTACTCGCCACGCTTCCACTGAGTAATGTTCTCCGCCGTAAGCGCGATAATATTTTGTCGCGCTTCCGGCGTTATCCATGCGTTATGCGGCGTCACGATCAGGTTAAGAGGCTCTTCTAACGCGTCCAATAGTGGATGCCCCTCTCTCGGCGGCTCTACGGGCAGCACATCAACGGCTAATCCGCCAATGCTGCCTTGACGTAATGCTTCAAGGGCAGCCACTTCATCGATAATACCGCCACGAGCGCAGTTAACCAGTAGTAGTGACGGTTTAGCCACTGCTAAGCGCTTTTGATCAATTAGGTGCTGCGTATCGGCATTTAGCGGGCAGTGTAGGCTGATGATATCCGCCTCGGGCAGTAAATCATCCAGTGAAGGGCGTGAATCATTTGCCTCATTGCCAGGACGTGCTGCAAAGCTTACCTGCATGCCAAACGCTTCTGCCAAACGTGCGACTTCCGTACCCAGTTCGCCCTGGCCAACCATCACCAGGCGTTTGCCTGCCAGCTGCAGAGTGGGGTGGTCCTGAAGGCAGAAAAAGTCGCTGCGCTGCCAGGCGCCATTTGCTACCTCCTGCTGATATTTCGGAAGCCGGTTAGCCAGGGCCAGCATCAACATCAGCGTATGCTGGGACACACTGGCCGTGCCATACGCCGTTACATTCTTAACGCTGATCTTTTGTGCTTTAGCCGCCTCAAGGTCGATATTGTTAAGTCCAGTGGCCATCACACAAATCAAGCGCAGTGACGGCAGCTGTTTTAAGGTTTCAGCATCTAGCACTACTTTATTAACCAGCGCGATTTCAGCATTGGCCAGGCGTTCTTTTGCCTGTTGGGTGGTGCTTTGATCAAATACTTCAAGATGCGTAACCGCGTCACGGATAGCGCTTAAATCAATCTGGGGTCCAAGGCTTTTAGCATCTAACATTACTGCGTTAGGCATTTTATTCTCTCCAGTTAAGTGCCGGGGGCTAGTTAACCTTGCTCGGCAGGGGGCACAAAAGGGTATAATATTGTCGCTTTATCAACCGCAGCCTTGGATTTTATCTCGGCAGGCCAAATATTCGCAGCTGGCTGTGTTTATATTCGCCAATATCCTGTCGTCGTTGAGCTTTTTAGGAGTCATCAACATGCCTATCTATGAATATGAGTGCAAGGCCTGCGGCCATCGCATGGAAAAATTACAGAAAATCAGCGCAGACCCGTTAAAAGAGTGTCCTGCGTGCAACCGTAATGACCTTGAGCGGCTCGTATCCGCAGCAGGGTTCCGCCTAGCGGGCGGTGGTTGGTATGAAACCGATTTTAAAACGGGAAGTAAAAAGAACTTAGTCGCCGATGCCAAAGGCACGGCGGGTAAAGACAGCGCTAAAAGCGACACTACTTCCAAGTCTACAGGCACTGCGGCCTAACTGCGGTTGCCTGGGCCAGCCTGGCCCGCGACACTTTATTTGCCACGAAACAGAACAGGATTTGACATGCGCAGCCATTATTGCGGCCAGCTAAACGAGACATTGGTGGATCAAACGGTCACCGTTTGCGGATGGGTACATCGTCGTCGCGACCACGGTGGGGTTATTTTCCTCGATATGCGTGACCGCGATGGTATCGCTCAGTTTGTGGTAGACCCGGATACTGCCGAAGCGTTTGCAACTGCCGACCGTGCCCGCGGCGAATATGTGCTGCGTATTACGGGTCGTGTCAGACTGCGTCCGGAAGGCACCCAGAACCCCAACATGCCCACCGGGATGATTGAGGTATTGGCCAAAGACGTTGAAGTGCTGAACACCGCTTCCACACCGCCGTTCCAGCTTGACGAACATGGCAAAGTAGGTGAAGAAGTTCGCCTGAAGCACCGCTATATTGATCTGCGTCGCCCAGACATGATCGAGAAACTGCGTCTACGTTCGCGTATTTCGCATACCGTGCGTGCGTTCCTGGAAAACCAGGGCTTTTTGGATATCGAAACGCCAATCCTTACGCGCGCGACGCCCGAAGGCGCCCGTGACTATCTGGTGCCTAGCCGCACCCATGCGGGCAGCTTCTTTGCACTGCCTCAGTCACCGCAGCTCTTCAAGCAGCTATTAATGGTGGCGGGTTTTGACCGTTACTATCAAATTGCCAAGTGCTTCCGTGACGAAGACCTACGCGCCGATCGTCAGCCTGAATTCACTCAGATTGATATCGAAGCCTCTTTCGTTGAAGAAGACGACATCATGGGCATTACCGAAGCCATGATTCGTCAGCTCTTCCAGGAAGTGCTCAGCGTTGAACTTCCCGAATTTCCGCGCATGACCTGGCAAGAAGCCATGGACCGCTTTGGTTCAGACAAGCCGGATCTACGTATTCCGCTTGAACTGACCGACGTTGACGATCTGATGAAGCAGGTCGACTTCAAAGTATTCTCAGGCCCGGCCAGTGCTGAAGATGGCCGAGTGGCCGCGCTCAAGGTACCGGGCGGTGCCAAGCTTTCGCGTAAAGAGATCGACGAATATACCAAGTTCGTGGGTATCTACGGCGCGAAAGGACTGGCCTGGATCAAGGTCAACGAGCGTGCTAAAGGGCTTGAAGGGCTTCAGTCGCCTATCGTCAAGTTCATGGAAAATATCGTTGAAGAGCTGCTTGACCGTCTTGGCGCAGAAGATGGCGATATCATCTTCTTCGGTGCCGACAAAACGCGCATCGTCAATGAAGCCATTGGCGCGCTGCGCGTCAAATTGGGTGCAGATCTGGATCTCTACACACAAGCTTGGGCGCCGCTGTGGGTCGTCGACTTCCCGATGTTCGAAGCCGATGATAACGGTCGTTTGAGCCCGTTACACCATCCGTTCACTGCGCCTTCCTGCTCGCCGGAAGAGCTCAAGGCCGACCCGGCCAAAGCTTTATCGCGTGCCTACGATATGGTGTTGAACGGTACCGAGCTTGGCGGCGGTTCTATCCGTATCCACAATCAAACCATGCAGAGCACCGTGTTTGAAATTCTGGGCATCGGTGAAGAAGAAGCGCAAGAGAAGTTTGGTTTCTTGCTGGACGCGCTTCAGTACGGCGCGCCGCCCCATGGCGGCTTGGCATTCGGCCTGGACCGCCTGGTCATGCTGATGGTTGGTGCCAAGACTATCCGTGAAGTTATCGCTTTCCCGAAAACGCAAAGCGCGGCCTGCTTGATGACCGACGCACCGGGTGAGGTTAGCCCTGATCAGCTAAAAGATCTCAATATCCGCTTACGTCAAAAAGCCAAACCTGAAACGGCTGGCGAGTAAATCGATAGCCCTTGAGACAGCCCTTGGGATGGTTCTTGAGATAGAACCCTCTAATAGACAGGCTTTCGATCGTAAGCTGACTAAAAACACCGACGCTCTGGCGTCGGTGTTTTTGCATCAGCGCTTTTGTCGCCTAGGGCTTTGTCGCATAGCACGAGTAAACGTATATGGACGAAACACGCACTGCGTTACCGGTGCGCATTCTGGGTATCGATCCTGGTTCCCGAATTACCGGTTACGGTGTAATTGATATGGTCGGGGTGAAGCCCACCTATGTGGCCAGCGGCTGTATTCGTACATCAGACGGGCCGCTGGAGCAGCGTTTGGCGCAAATATATGCGGGGCTAAGCGAAGTGGTGGGTTTATACAAACCGACGGACACTGCCATTGAACGCGTATTCTTGGCTAAAAATGTTGATTCAGCACTTAAGCTTGGCCAAGCCCGGGGCGCGGCCCTGGTATGTATGGCCAACCACGGATTAAGCGTGGCGGAATACGCGGCGCGACGCATTAAAGAAGCCGTAACGGGGCATGGCGGTGCGGATAAACTGCAGGTGCAGCATATGGTTACTGCACTATTAAAACTTTCCGCCACGCCGCAAGCCGATGCTGCTGATGCATTAGCTATTGCGTTAACCCACTCCTATACGGGCAATAGGCTTCCCAGCGCTTCCAGTGGGCGAAGCCGGCGTGCCTCAACCGGGCGTTGGCGTCTTTAACCACTACTGGTCACTTGTACAGAGTAGCATTATAGTAAACGCCTGTTTTTACTATCGCGAGCGTATTTATGATCGGACGTCTGAGTGGCTATCTGCTGGAAAAACAACCGCCTTGGATTGTAATTGATGTCCAGGGCGTGGGGTACGAGCTTGAGACCTCAATGAATACGCTTGTTTCGCTACCGGCATTGGGTGAGAAAGCATCGCTTTATACCCACTTAACCATTCGAGACGATGCTCACCTGCTTTACGGGTTTGCGCGTGAGCATGAGCGGGCGCTGTTTCGAGCCCTCATCAAGGTTAACGGCGTTGGCCCTAAACTGGCTCTGGCTATTTTGTCCGGCATGGATGAAGACGCGTTTATGCGCTGTGTTCGTGATGATGACAGCAAAGCGCTAACCAAGCTGCCTGGTGTCGGCAAGAAAACGGCCGAACGGCTTATTATTGAAATGCGCGATCGTTTCCCCGAGTGGGAGCATGGCTCTGATTCGCCGCTTCCCCTTGAAGCTACCAACGGGCGACCTACCCGCAATAGCTTGGCCGACGCTGAGTCCGCGCTCGTAAGCCTAGGTTACAAGCTAACCGAAGCCAGCAAAATGCTGGCAGATCTTGACCCCAAGCAATCGACAGAGGCCTTGATCAAGGCAGCATTAACACAGCGAATGAGCGGCTGAGCTACCCCGTCGTTTTGCAGTAACCCAGAGTAAGCAGATTGCCAGGTATTTAAGACAGTATTCAAGAAGAGCATCTATGTTAGAACATGACCGGTTGATAGCGGCTGAACCAGAGCAGGGAGAAGGGCGAATTGATTATGCCATTCGTCCAAAGCGACTTGATGACTATATCGGCCAGCCGAGGGTTCGCGAGCAGCTTGAAATATTTATTGGCGCGGCCCGGCTTCGCGAAGAGAGTCTCGACCATACCCTGGTGTTTGGCCCACCAGGGCTGGGTAAAACGACGCTTGCCAATATTATCGCTACCGAAATGGGCGTCGGACTCAAGTCAACGTCAGGGCCCGTGCTCGAGCGGGCAGGGGATTTGGCAGCCATGCTGACCAACCTTGAGCCCGGTGACGTGCTGTTTATTGACGAGATTCACCGCTTATCTCCTGCGATTGAAGAAGTGCTCTATCCGGCCATGGAGGATTTTCAGCTCGATATCATGATTGGCGAAGGCCCGGCGGCTCGGTCGATCAAACTGGACTTGCCTCGCTTCACGCTGGTGGGTGCAACCACCCGGGCAGGGCTTTTGACATCGCCGTTACGCGATCGATTTGGCATCGTTCAACGGCTGGAATTTTATAATCTCGAAGAGCTGACCGAAATCGTCACTCGCTCAGCGCGCTTGCTGGGGGTGGAAACCAGCGCTGAGGGCGCTATCGAAATTGCCCGCCGCTCTCGGGGCACGCCGCGTATCGCCAATCGCTTGCTGCGCCGGGTGCGCGACTATGCAGAAATGAAAGGCAACGGCACGGTGGATGTTTCCCTGGCTGATGCTGCGCTGAATATGCTCAACGTGGATCACTATGGCCTGGATCACATGGACAGGCGCCTGCTGCTTGCAATGATTGATAAGTTCGAGGGCGGTCCGGTAGGTGTTGACTCACTCTCCGCGGCCATAGGTGAGGAACGTAATACCATCGAAGACGTTATCGAGCCCTACCTTATCCAGCAAGGCCTAATGATGCGCACGCCCCGCGGGCGTACCGTCACGCGTCAGGCTTGGCTGCATTTTAACCGCGTTCCCAACGAGCACTCTGTGGATATGGAAGGAGAGCGACGCCCATGAGTATTTCGCGCTCGCTGCCCGTACGTGTTTATATGGAAGATACTGATGCCGGTGGCATTGTCTACTACGTTAACTATCTGAAGTTTATGGAGCGCGCGCGCAGCGAATGGCTACGTGAGCAAGGTCTTGATCAGCAAACGTTACTAGACGAAGGTACACAGCTAGTGGTATATCGCTTAGCCTGTCACTATGCGAAACCGGCGCGTCTCGATGACGTGGTCGACGTCACGGCACATATCACCGAAATAGGCCGCTGCCGGGTAACGTTTGAGCAACGTGTAATGCGGGGAGAGGAACTCCTTTGCAGTGCGACAGTCGAGATAGCCTGCCTAAGTGCAGAACGCATGCGGCCCAAAGCGTGGCCCGCTGCATTTAAAACAGGTCTACAAACAGCAACCACGGTTTCGTAACCTGGAAACCACTACTTTGTCGGGTATTACCGACTTAATTGATTGATGAGGGCACCTGTGAACGATAACACCATGTCCATCCCGCACCTTATAATGAATGCCAGCGTTGTTGTGCAGCTGGTGATGCTACTACTGGTGGTGGGGTCAATCCTGTCTTGGGTAGTCATCTTTCAGCGCAGTATCGCCTTGCGCCGAGCTAAGCAGGAGTATAACCAGTTCGAAGAGTCGTTCTGGTCAGGTGTCGACTTGAATGAGCTATACCGGGAAATTCCTGCTGATGATCCGCGCCACGGCGCTGAGCATATCTTTCAGGCGGGTTTTCGTGAATTCAATCGCCTGATGCCTAAAACCCGCAACGCCGATACGGTGCTTGAAGGCGTACAGCGTAGTATGCGCGTTGCGTGGTCTCGTGAAGAGGATCGTCTAACACAGCATCTGGTGTTTCTCGCCACGGTCGCATCAGCAAGCCCCTACATTGGCCTCTTCGGCACCGTATGGGGCATCATGGGTTCTTTCCAATCTCTTTCCATGACGCAGCAAGCAACCCTGGCAACGGTCGCGCCCTGGATTGCAGAGGCCTTGATTGCCACCGCCATGGGGCTTTTCGCCGCGATTCCTGCGGTTATTTTCTATAACCGTCTATCCAACAATGCGTCTCGCTTACTCGGTAAATATGAAGACTTCGCCGAAGAGTTTCACGCCATCTTGCATCGTAACCTGCAAGGCCGTGACGGCAAGCCTAGCGCCAGTTAAGGGAGTTCGCCATGCAAGGTCCTTTCAACCGTAGCGGCAAGAATAAACCGATGGGGGAGATTAACGTCGTCCCCTTTATCGACGTTATGTTGGTGCTGCTGGTCATTTTTATGATTACCGCCCCTATGCTGACTCAAGGCGTTCAGGTCGATCTGCCGCAGGTCTCATCGCAGCCGATTGATACCCAGGATAGTGACCCCATCATTATCTCGGTTGATCGCGAAGGCGGGTATTTTATTACCCTGGGCGAAGACTCAACCTCAGTTTCACTTGAGCAGATGTCGGAACGCGTCGGGGCGATTCTACAACGTCGCCCGGGCACGCCTGTCATGGTGCGCGGTGACCGTAACGTGCAGTATGGCCAGATCGTTTTGCTAATGAGCACGCTACAGCGTTCCGGCGTTGAAAATGTAGGATTGCTTTCAGAGCCGCCGCAAGATGGGTAAGGGCAAGACGCAAGTGACCGCTGATACGCCGCGCGACCCGCAGGATGTTGGCTATAAGTTGCCAACCGTACTCGCGGTGGGCGTGCATTTGGCTATTATTGTTTTTAGTTTTATTAATTGGCCCAGCTCAACAGCAGAACCGGACTCTTCCTCCATCGTACAAGCAACGCTGGTCAGTACAGAAACGTTTACCGACCAGGCTCAGCAAGCAACCGAGCAGCAAGCGGCGATGAATAGCGCAACGGAGCCAACGGCCGAGCCTAGCGTAAGCGAGCCCGAGGCAGCTGAGCCGGAGCCGGATAACCAGGCGGCCGAACAGCAAGCGGCTGAAGAAGCCGCTCGTCGTGAAGCCGAAGCGCAGGCGCAAGCATTAGAGCAAGCGCAAGAGGCTGCCGAAGCCGAAGCTCAACGACGCGCTGAGGAAGCCGAACGCCTAGCTCAGGAGCAGGCGGCACAAGCGCAGGCTCGCGAAGCTGAAGTCCAGCAGGCTCGTGAACAGGCAGAGGCAGAGGCAGAAGCGCAAGCGGCCGCCGAAGCAGAGGCCAAAGCCGCCGCTGAAGCAGAAGCCAAAGCCGCCGCTGAAGCAGAAGCCAAAGCCGCCGCTGAAGCAGAAGCCAAAGCCGCCGCTGAAGCAGAAGCCAAAGCCGCCGCTGAAGCAGAAGCCAAAGCTGCCGCTGAAGCAGAGGCCAAAGCTGCCGCTGAAGCAGAGGCCAAAGCTGCCGCTGAAGCAGAGGCCAAAGCCGAAGCAGAAGCAGAAGCCGCACGTCAACGTGAAGCAGAAGCACAGCGTGAGCGGGAGGCCGAAGAGCGGCGCGCACGTGAAGAAGCTGAACGTCAACGCCAGGCAGCGGAAGCAGCGGAAGCCGCCATGCAGCGTCAGCTAGCCGGTGAAGCGGAGGCCGCGGCAAATGCGCAACAAGCGCAGCAGGCTGTAAATAATTTCAGCAATATAATGCGCCGTGCAGTTGAGCAAGCTTGGATCATCCCTGGTGGGGCTAGCGATGGAATGCGGGCCATAGTAAATGTTCGTTTAGGTCCATCAGGGGAGGTATTACTAGCAACTATAGCGACTTCAAGTGGTGATAGTGCGTTTGATCAGTCAGCCATTCAAGCTATTGAACAAGCGGCTCCTTATTCCGAGCTACTTCAACTGTCAGAAGCGCAGCAGCGCGAAATACGCCCAAGAATTACTTTGAACTTTTCCCCAGGGGGAGTCCGTTGATGCAAACTAAATTGTTTAAGAAATTTTGGTTATTCTGCTTACTGATAGCTTTCAGTAGTTTTGCAAACGCAAACTTGACCATTGAAATTACGCGAGGCAGCGATCAGGCCTTGCCTATTGCCGTGGTGCCTTTTGCCGGCAATGAGGGGATGTCCGAAGATATCGCTCAGATTATTCAGGATGACTTGGAGCGTAGCGGTCTATTTGAACCGCTAGAGCGTAGTGCCATGTTTGAAAAGCCCAGCCAAGCCGATGACGTTGAGTTCGGCACCTGGCGTTCGCTCGATGTGCGTTATCTAGTGGTAGGTCGCGCTGAGCAGACAGGTAGTGGCTATCAGCTTCAGTTTGACCTGATGGATATCAGTGGCCAGCGCCGTATGATTGGTGAAAGCGTTACGGCCAATGCCAATGCCAATGACCTGCGTGGTGCGGCTCACTACATCAGCGACCAGATATTTGAAGCGATTACCGATATTCGCGGCGCTTTTTCTACCAGCATCGCCTATGTAACGGCTCAAGGGCTTGGCGACAATATGCAGTTCGGGCTCTACGTAGCCGATGCAGACGGGCGTAATAGCCAGCAGGTATTAACCTCTGATCAGCCTATCATGTCACCTTCCTGGTCGCCGGACGGCCGCAAACTTGCCTATGTTTCCTTTGAAACTGAGCGTCCAGCGATTTATATTCAGGATGTCGCCACCGGCCAGCGTGTAATGGCAACATCGTTTGATGGTATCAACGGCGCGCCGACGTGGTCGCCGGATGGCCGTCGTATTGCGATGTCCTTATCCAAAGATGGCCAGCCTGAGATTTACATCATGGATATTGGCAATCGCTCAGTGGAACGTCTTACCAACAGCAACAGCATCGATACCGAGCCCGCTTGGTCGCCCGATGGTCGTAGCCTGCTGTTCACCTCTGATCGCAGTGGTGGCCCGCAGATTTACCAGTATTCACTAGGCAGCGGTGAGACAAAACGCCTGACGTTTACCGGCAACTACAACGCTCGAGCACGCTATTCTCCCGATGGCGATCAAATCTTTTTGGTCCACCGTTCCAGCCGTGGATATCAGGTGGCTCGTCAGGATTTAGACGGCGGACGGCTTGTGGTACTAAGTGATTCAACAAGAGATGAATCTCCTAGTGTTGCGCCGAACGGGACCATGGTAATCTTCGCTACCCAACAGGGTAACAACGGGGTGCTGAGTGCCGTTTCTGCCGATGGGCGGTCGTCATTCCGGCTTCCTGCAGCACAAGGCGATGTGCGGGATCCTGCATGGTCGCCGTTTTTAAACTAATGATTGATAGTGTTAATTTCTTTCAGGCAAGGAGTCTGATTATGCAACTTAAACCGTTGGTTCGCTCATTGGCAGTCGCGTTATCTATCGTAGTTATCGCTGGCTGTTCCAGCACCGGCGGAACCCAAGATGGTGATTCTTACGGAAGCCAAGATGGCAGCAGCATGGGTGCAGGCACCTCGGGCGCTGGTACAGGTGGTCAGTATGGTTCTACTACGGGTTCTGGCTCAGGTGCTGGTCAGCAAGCTGATTCTCGTATCCCTGAAGTACGTACCATTTACTTCGATTACGACCGCGACACTATCAAAAGCGAATACGAGTCTGCCGTAATGGCCCATGCGCGTTACCTGCGTGCCAACCCGAATGCACAAGTTGTATTACATGGTCATACCGATGAGCGCGGTACCCGTGAATACAACATGGCGCTAGGTGAGCGTCGTGCCCGTGCCGTTCAGCGTTTCCTGAACATTCAGGGCGTTTCCAACTCGCAAATGAGCGTTGTGAGCTATGGTGAAGAGCGTCCTGCAGCTAGCGGCCAAAGCGAAAGCGCTTACTCCCAGAACCGTCGCGTTGTATTTAATTACTGATTCCGTTGGCGTGCCTGAGGGCACGCCGATGTGATCTACGGAGTTGTCATGAATCACAGTCTCAAACGCTATTTTGAGAGGCTGTGCGGTGCGGGAGCCTTAGTGCTCCCGCTGTCCGTATTGCCACTCGCGGCGGTTGCCCAACAGCCGCTCGTTCAAGATCTTTCTTCCGGTAGCTCAAGCGGTTTCTATCAGCAGACCCAGCGTCAGGAATCTGCCGGCGGTAATCTTGTACTGTTTAATCAAGTAGAAGAGCACCAGCAGGAAATCCAGCAGCTGCGTGGGCAGATTGAAGAGCTGCGTCACCAGCTTGAGCAATTGAAGCGTCAATCCCAGCAGCAGTATCTGGATATCGAAGATCGCCTGATGAACAGCGGCCCGACTCAAATTGAGCAGGCGACTCCTCAGGTAGAGCCGGAAGCGGCGCAGGAAGTGGTGAATGCGCCTTCTGCGCGTAACGTCAGCGAAGATGCCCAGTCGGACTATCAGGCGGCGTTTGCTCACGTTCAGGCACGTCGCTTTGACGAAGCAATTAAAGCCTTTGAAGGCTTCGTCACCACTCATGCTGACAGCAGTCTGGCATCTAACGGCTATTATTGGCTGGGTGAACTCTATGCCGCCGAAGGCCAGCTAAGCGACGCTGATGCGTCCTTTAGCCGTGTCATCTCAGACTTCAGTAGCAGTAGCAAAGTGCCTGATGCACTGTATAAACTTGGCTTGGTAAAAGCGCGTCAGGGCGAAGCAGAACGTAGTCGCGAGCTGCTAGAGCAAGTGCGTGATGATTACCCGCAAAGTAGTGCAGCAGGATTGGCGAGTGATTTTCTTCGTCAGTCGGCTGGGTAACAACGCATTTTAAGTTGGTTAGGACGTATCATGAGCTGCAAAATCGACTATCAAGCATCGCCTGATTTGCTTGAGAACCGCATCATACTGGTAACCGGGGCCGGTGATGGGATTGGCCGTACGGCAGCGTTAAGCTATGCACGCCATGGGGCAACCGTGATTTTACTGGGTCGCACCATCGAAAAGCTAGAGCGGGTTTATGACGAAATAGAAGCGGCGGGGGGGCCACAGCCGGCTATTTTTCCGCTTAATTTCGAAGGTGCTACGCTTGATGACTTTCACGATATGGCAAGCACGCTCGATAAGGAATTTGGCCGTTTGGATGGGCTGCTGCATAACGCGGGGCTCCTAGGTCGTATTACACCGTTTGAACAGTATGACCCAGAGTTATGGGAGCAGGTCATGCAGGTCAACATTAACGGACCAATCTGGATGACCCAGGCACTGTTACCCCTGCTTCAGCAGTCACAGGATGCCTCGGTTATTTTCACATCATCAAGCGTAGGGCGAAAAGGGCGTGCCTACTGGGGAGCCTACTCGGTTTCTAAGTTTGCGACAGAAGGGTTTGTGGAAGTGATAGCCGATGAGTTCGAAAGTCAGGCTAATATACGTATCAACACGCTGAACCCTGGAGCCACACGTACGCAAATGCGCCAAAGCGCCTATCCAGGTGAAGACCCCGACACATTGCGTACCCCTGAAGACATCATGCCTACCTATTTATGGCTAATGGGGCCGGCGAGTACTGGTATTAGCGGGCAGAAATTTGATGCTCAACCGCCACGCGCATAAATCTTATGAGCCCAGCGGTTAAACAGATGTTGGCCTTCTTACGTTTGCCTTCTTAGGACGTGATGTTGAATGCGTTTAATGCTTCGACTAGCGTTGAGCACTTTTCAAACCAAAGATCCGCTGGCCACTGACGATAGTCATCTTCTTCGCTAATGTATCCGTAGCCCACCGCAACGGCCGTCATTCCGGCGGCTTTTGCGGCCTGCATATCCCGCACATGATCGCCGACATACCAGCACTGATTAGGTGCAACTCCCAAACGGCGTGCTGCCTCCCATAAGGGTTCAGGATCAGGTTTTTTGACACTTAGATCATCCGCGCACAGCAGTGCACCCGGCTCTAGTGCCAAAGCGGCTAATAGCGGCTCGGTATAGCGGCGTGGTTTGTTGGTAACAATGCCCCATAGCCGCTGGTTGCCATGCCATTCAATCAACCATTGATTCAGCGGATCAAATACCTGGCTCTGTACCGCTACGGCTTGCTCATAGGTATCCAGCAGAAACTGACGCGCCGTATCGTGTTCAGGAGCCCCAAGTTTAAGCCCCAGCGCCAGCGTCACCAGCGCGCTTCCTCCGTTAGAAACCTGTCTGCGAATCTGTTCATAGGGCAGCGGCGCCAGCCCGTGATGCTCGCGCAATACGTTGGTTGCCTGTGCCAAGTCGGGCGCGGTATCGACTAACGTGCCATCAAGATCAAACAGAATGGCTAGTGGTGCAGTGGTCGACATCTATTGGCTCACCTTGCGGCAATACATCATATAGTTAACCGAGACGTCATCAGACACCAAGCGGTAGCGGCGAGTAAGAGGGTTATAAGTCAATCCCGTTTGCTCACGCACTTCTAACCCAACCTGACGCGACCAGGCGGCCATTTCTGAGGGGCGAATAAATTTGGCATAGTCATGGGTTCCACGCGGCAGCAGCTTTAAAACATATTCCGCGCCTAAAATCGCAAAGGCGTAAGACTTGGGCGTACGGTTTAGCGTGGAGAAAAATACATAGCCACCCGGGCGCACCAAGGCACAGCACGCACGGATAACCGAGGCAGGGTCGGGCACGTGCTCCAGCATTTCCATACAGGTCACTACATCAAAATGGCCCGGCTTCTGGGCCGCTAATGCTTCAACGCTAATATGTTGATAGTCCACAGAGACGCCGCTCTCTTCAGCATGCAGTCTGGCCACGCCAAGCGGTGCTTCGCCAAGGTCGATACCCGTTACATCGGCACCGCGATGCGCCATGGACTCACTTAAGATGCCGCCGCCACAGCCAACATCCAGTATCTTTTTGCCCGCAAGGCCCGCGCGAGCGTCAATGAAGTTCAGGCGCAGTGGATTAATATCATGCAGCGGTTTAAATTCGCTTTTAGGATCCCACCAGCGGCTAGCAAGTGCTTCAAATTTAGCAACTTCCGCTGCATCGACGTTGCCTTGATAGTGGCCAGCAGTGCTATCCTGAGGTGTCGCTTGCATGTGTTTGGCTCCCATATTCAATCAGCAATGGATGATTACTTTTTCCATCCAGCCTGGGTGTTGACGTCAAGTGGTGAGTGGTATCCACTCAATCGTTCAGTATTATGGGCATTCTAACCACTCCTGGGTCAGAACGCATGAAAAGGACCATTGTATGAATTTCATGGCGATACTTTCTCGCTTTTCCGTCGCGCAAGGAGTCTGGTAAATGCGAGTATTACTTTATGGCAGCGAGTTAAGTGCTGTGACCGCTGCTGCTGCGTTAGCCTGGGTAGGCCATCAGGTTCAGTGGCTACCCCACGAAAGCGCCCCTTGGGCGGTGCTTTCTCAAGTTGACTGGCTTCGTCGTGAACCTGAATTAATGCCGCATATTGAGCAAGGCCTGACCGATGGTACGCTGGAACTTATTGATAATATAGCGCAGGCGTCTCCCGCCGATGTTATCTGGCTTGCACTTTCCCCAAGCCAGCGTAATGCGGCCAGCACGCTACTTCAGCAGCCAGACCTCAACGTTCAGCAAGGCGCCGTTCTAGTCAATAACTCAACGTTCCCGGTGGGTGAAACGGAGCGTTTACACGATTTAATGCAAGACCAGCATAGCAGCGTTGCCTTACCTGACACGCTGGAAGAAGGTCGCGCCTGGGCTTCCTTTACTCGGCCAACGCGTTGGCTACTGGGTTGCGATGACGCACAGGGCGAACATGTAATACGCGAGCTTTTGCGTGCTTTTAATCGACGCCAAGAAGTGTTTCAACCTATGCCGCGCCGGGCAGCCGAACTTACTAAGCTGGCCATTAATGGCATGCTGGCCACGCGTATTAGCTATATGAATGAAATCGCCGGTTTGGCAGACACGTTAGGCGTTGATGTCGAACATGTACGTCAGGGCATGGGCGCCGATACGCGCATTGGTTTTGAATATTTATACCCCGGTTGTGGCTTTGGCGGCCCTAACTTCTCTCGCGATTTAATGCGCTTGGCAGACGTCCAATCCAAAAGCGGACGTTATTCTGCTCTGCTTGAACAAGTCATGGATATCAACGAGCAGAAAAAAGAGACCCTGTTTCGCAAGCTTTGGAGCCACTTTGAGGGCCAGCTTGAAGGTAAAACGGTGGCTATTTGGGGGGCGGCATTTAAACCCGGAACGGCACGTATTGATCACGCCCCCGTATTGACACTTCTGGAAGCACTCTGGGCACAGGGCGTTAAGGTAAGGCTACATGACCCTGCGGCGACGGCGGCCCTGCATCAGGAAGTCGGCTATCGGGAAGACCTGCAAACGTTCGATCAGGACCCTTATGAAGCCTGCGAAGGCGCCGATGCATTAATGCTTGTGACCGAGTGGAAGCCCTACTGGAACCCAGACTGGCATCGGTTGGCCGCGTTACTTAGTGCTAAGTTAGTGTTAGACGGGCGAAATATTTACGACCCTACATTTGTTGCCAGCTGCGGGTTAAAGTACCGTGGTATTGGTCGTCGCGCCGACCCTACGTCTTTTTGAGGAAACGCCATGCCCAATTCGACGCCTTCTCAGCGAATTGTTCCCGATGTGGACCAAAGCTTAACGGCCCAGCATTTACGCCACCGTAAAGGCCCGGCTGTGTGGCCATTATGGCTTGGGATATTCCTGCTGTTTGCTTTACTCGCCGCCGCCTCGGTTGGGCTGTGGTTAGAACGTGAGCGTCTTCAATCCGAGCTTCATCGGGTGAGTGGTGAGGTATCTAATGTTCATGCTCGGCTGGAGTCGGGTGACACTGACGTACAAGATACGATAACCTTTGTACAAGCTCAGATGTCGACACTTTTTCAAGAGCAAGAGCAGCTTTCTATAGCCTTGACGAATACTCGAGAAGAGCTTTACGGCGTGCTTACTGATAATGAGGATCAAGCTTCCAGTGAAACCATGGCAACCTTTTCACAGCGCCTTAGTCAATATCAGGAGCAGGCTGCCTTACGCGACAGTCAACTAGCGGCGCTGAGTAGCTCGCTAGATGCGCTTGAGCAGGCGGGCACGACGGGGCGACAGAATCTTGTTGAAGAAGTCAATTATCTGGAGCAGACCACAACGCAACAGCTAACCTCAATTGAAGAGCAGTCCAACCAGTTGAGCCAAACGTTAGACGAGCGGCTGGATGCCCAGAATGAGGCCATGAATGAGCGCTTTAATATGCTAGAAACTGAGCTAAATACGCTACAGTTAGAGTCAGCCTCGGCTAATAATGAAGAGATGGCAGCATTTGAACAACAGTGGAGTCAACGTTTAGCGGCTCTTGAAAGCGATATACGCCAGATTCGCCAAGCTCAATTAGCGTTTAGTGCTCAAATAGAAATGCTTCGGTAATAGGTTACGTAACAAAACAGCTCTGAGTCGCTGATTTATTAGGGATTTTATGTATGGGAAGACAACGGCGATGGCGTTCCGCCACTCAGGTGGCTTGTTTTATCATATTACCGCTATGCGCGGCGAGTGTGATGCCCGCATGGGCGCTCACTGCCGACATCAGTGGCGTCGATGGCGATGTTGAGGCAAACGTGAGTGCATATCTGGAGAATATTGACGCTGAGCAATATACCGATGTGCGCCTGGAAGCCGAGATACGTAGCCGCACGCAAGAAGCCCTGCGTGTCTTTGGTTACTATGAGCCGGATATTACCATTGAGCTTACGCCACCTATCAGGCTAACGATTGAGCCTGGCCCGCGTGTTGAAATTGAAGTGCTATCGATCAATATCGAAGGCGATGCTCAAGACGACCCGCCTTTTCAAGAAGCCTTGGATAATTTTCCCTTAAGCGAGGGTGATCCGTTACGTCATGCCCCCTGGGATCGTTTACGGACCCAATTTGCAGGGCTTGCCATTGAGCGCGGTTATTTTGACTGGGGCTTTACAGATCGACGTATGGAAGTGCGCCCTTATCTGCAAAGTGCCCGACTTTATATGGATTTCGATAGCGGAACCCGTTACCGGTTTGGCAGGGTAAATATTACCGGTAGCCATATCGATCCCGACCGTTTGCAGCAGATGCAAACCTTTGAAGAAAATGATCCCTATCTAGCAGAATCCTTGGCCACTTATAATCAGCGCCTTGGAGAAACCGGTTGGTTTAAGTCCGTTACCGTACGCCCACGCTTGGAAACGGCCCAAGAACTTACTATTACCCCTCCAGGGGGCGGTGATCCCTGGTTTAGCGAGGCCACTGCCTCTCAACCTCAGCGGCCACTGATCAGCAGCGCAGCTTTGTTAAGCGTACTGAACATCAATAAGCGTGACAATACTACGCTACCCATTGATGTAAGCGTTGAGCCTGCCGATCGGCATCAGTTTGAAGTGGGTATTGGCTATGCAACCGATGTAGGTCCACGCCTGCGCTTTAGCTGGCATCAGCCGTGGATTAATAGCTTAGGTCATAGCCTCGACCACGATCTTTATCTCTCTGCGCCCGAGCAGCGTTTCACCGGGGTATACAACATTCCGCTTGAAGATCCATTGCGCGATAGTTACCGGTTGCAGTACGGGATCCGTAATATCGATGATAGCGACACTCAGTCGCTGGAAGGCTCTGTTGAAGTGGCTCGCCGTTGGCAATTTGAAAACGATTGGGTACAAACGCTGTATTTCCGGACCACCTATGAAGACTTTACCCAAGGCGGAGAGGCTGACGAGGTGTGGCTCTTCTACCCGGGTATTCAGTGGTCGCGCACGCGAACTCGTCCGCAGCGGTTTCCTCTCTGGGGCGATCGTCAGCAGCTTTCAGTCGAATATTCGGACAGAATCTGGGGCTCGGACGCCAAGTTTACGCGTGTAACCGGCGATACGGAGTGGATACGCACCATCAACAACGACAACCGCTTTTCTGCCCGCTTGAGTATTGGTGCGATTGAAACCGACGATTTTTCCAAATTGCCACCGTCACTGCGTTTCTTTGCAGGCGGGGATCGCAGCGTGCGCGGCTACTCTTATGAAAGCCTTTCTCCACGTAATGCCGATGGCCGGCTACGCGGAGGCCAACAGATGATTACCTCCAGCCTTGAGTACCAGCGCCGTGTTAGAGAAAACTGGTGGGGAGCCACATTTATCGATACCGGCGATGCTTTCGATAACTGGGGGCCGAATGATTTAAAAACCGGAGCCGGGGTAGGCGTCCGCTGGATATCGCCTGTGGGGCCTATTCGCCTGGACGTAGCACATCCCTTCGATCATGAAGATGCGTTTCGTCTGCATTTCTCCATCGGCCCGGAATTCTAGGAGCACGCTTTGTCCCAGGTTGAATCTTCTACCGCCACGCCGCGCCATCAATACTCACCACGCCATCGTATGTGGCTATTGATATGGAGCTTGGTACGTCTGGTTATCGTGCTGCCACTCTGGCTGTTTGGTTTAATCGCAGTACTGCTGGGTACAGCATTATCTCCCTGGGGAACAGGGGTACTGTTTTCTCAGGGGGAACAGCGCGGCTATTTTTCATTTGAACATCAGGACGGGGCGCTTCTCGATCAATTCACGCTACAAGGCTTTCACCTTGAGCTAGGCAATATCAGGGTAGTCATTGATGACCTGGAGCTTGCCTGGGCCGATGACTGCGTGCTTTCAGGGCGACTGTGTCTGGATACCCTGCAGGTTGATGGGGCAGACATTCGTTTAAGCGCCAGCGATACGCCTGAAGAGCCGCCCCAGGATTCGGGTGATCCCTTCAGGCTGCATTTGCCTTTTCCCATTGAGCTGCGCTCTGTCCGTCTAGACAATGTCGATGTTCAGCTTGCGGATGGAACGCATATCAACTGGGTATCGTTTGAATCCTCGGCCACCGCTGAACAAAGTCAGGTGGCGTTAGCACCGACTCGCCTCGATCAGCTAAACGTTTATTTACCGCCATCGTCTGGCGTACAGCTCACTCAGGATACGCAGACGCCGTTAACCGCTGAAGGGATTGATGGTGCTATTTTCATTACCCAGCCCCAAGAAGATGCGTCACAAGCAGTTCCTGTCAACGAGCGTTTAGCCGCGCGCGAGCCGATTACCTTACCTGAGATAGTACTGCCGGTTGATGTGGAGGTTAGCGACCTGACCGTCACCGATGTAAATTTTGAAGGTGCCTTCGAATACTCTATTGAGCGGCTACAGCTAGCGGGCAGCACCCAGGAAAGCCAAGTGGCAATCGACACCTTCGAAGTAGTGACTGACGATGTTCAGGCAACGCTTGTGGGTAACGCTAACCTGACGGGCAATTATCCGTTAGAAGCGCAGTTAAATGCTGAGCTGTTTCTGCCCGAGTTATTCCCCGCGTTAAGTGGCGAAACGCTTGTGCTCGACCTTTCCGGGCCACTCAATAACCTGCAGGCTGAGCTGAATGCTGCAGGCGTGGTAGCTGCCTCTCTTAATGCGCAAATAGATGCCTTGGCACCGGATTTACCCTTTCAGGTTCGCCTACAAAGCGAGCGCTTGCAATGGCCGCTAACGGAGGAGCCACAGACGGAGGGCGAAAATACCAATGAACCCTACGTGGTGGAAGCGGTTGACCTGACGGTTGCGGGTAGCCTGGAAGCCTACCGTGCCGAGGTCAGCCTTCAGGCACAAGGGCCACAGTTGCCGCCTACCCAGATAACGCTTAACGGCGATGGCGACTTTAGCCATTTCCGCTGGGCCCCTTTAGCGCTACAAGTCGAGGAAAGCACGCTGCGTAGTGAAGGGCGCATCGATTGGCTGGCTCCTCTAACCATTGATACCCGCATACGCCTTGATCGATTTGATCCGGCCCACTTTGTTGATCAGATGGACGGCAATTTAACCGGCGATATTGATCTGAACGTGCGCCAGCTAGGTGATCTGTGGTCCGTTAGCATCGCGGATATCGACATTGAAGGTGAGCTGCGCGATTACCCATTAACGCTGCAGGCAGCGCTTGACGCTAACAGCAATTTAGAAGTGGATATCCACGAGCTGTTATTCACTCAGGGGAATAACCGTCTTCAAGCGTCAGGGCAGCTTAGCGAGCAGACAATGTCATTAAATGCCGACATAGACCTGCGGGAGTTAAGTACCTTATCGCCTGACTTGGCGGGTACTTTAACCGGCAATCTACAGGCAAGCGGTAGCTTCGAGCAACCAGCGCTGCTTGCCGATCTATCGGGGCGCGACCTGCGCTTTGCGGATAACCGCGTAGAACGGCTATCGATGAATGCCAATGTGCAGGGGCTTGAAGACCCAAGGCTAGATATTCAGCTTGGCCTGCAGGAAATTCTTGCAGGCGGCCAACGGCTATCCTCTGCCGACCTGAATTTGACAGGGCGGCTGTCTCAACACCGTCTGGAAGTGAATGTGCAGGGACAGCCTGATAGCCCCCTTAGCCGAGCCCTATTAGCGCTGGACGGGCGATTCAATCAACAGGGTCAGCAGTATCAAGGCCGGCTAACTCCTCTGGAAATTGACTCAGAAGCGGGCAATATTCGTCTGGAGGCGCCGCTTGATTTGAGTTACAACCTGGCTAATGGGCAGGCACGCCTGTCGCCTTTCTGCTTACGGCGTGAAGAGGGCGGTCTGGTCTGCTCTCAGGAACCGATCAATGCTTCCCCCGACCAGGGGCGTGCGGTATTAACCGTACGCGAAGTGCCTATGGAGATGCTCGAACCTTTCTTACCTGAAGAGTGGTCGTTCGAGGGGGATACAACGGCGGACATGGTCGTTGATTGGCGCCAAGGAGGCGCACGCTGGCAGGCCGATGTTCAAGTGCTTAGTGAGCTTGCGATTACCGCGATCAACGATTATGGGCAGCCTGTTCAACTGCCGGTTATTAATCTGGATGCAAACCTTCAGGCGAACCAGGCACAGGCGGATACCAACATAGTCCTATCGTTCTCTGAAGCGGGCGATTTAAGGCTTAACCTGTCGCTCAATGACCCGCTTGGACGAGGCACGTTAGATGGCGAGCTGCTAGCCAACAATCTCTCTCTTGCCCCTTATCGTCCTATGGTCGTGAGCATGGATAGTCTTGAGGGTGAACTAAACGGCCGAGTGCAGATTGGCGGCACCACCAGCCAGCCGGATTTGCAGGGCACGTTGGCACTACGTGGGTTGCGCGTTCACGGCCCCGATATTCCTGTTGATGTACGCGATGGCGAGTTAGCCCTCTCGTTTGATGGTGAGCAAGGGGATATTAATGGCTTCGTGGCGGCCGAGCGTGGCCGACTGAACATTACCGGGGACGCCTATTGGCCCGGCGCGGACGACTGGCGGATTGGGATCGACTTGAACGCCACGCAAGAGCCGTTACTGTTGGTATTGCCCCAGTTTGGCCGATTAGAGGCCGCACCGGATATTCGAGTACGCATTACGCCAGAACTACTCCAGGTGCGGGGTAATGTCGACTTACCCTGGGCGCGGCTCGAGATTGGCTCAAAGTCCTCCTCTGCGATTGAACCCAGCTCGGATGAAATCATTATTACCGAGCGCGAGGATCGCGAAGCTGAAGAAGAAGCGCGGCGCGTGGCTGAAAATGGCGGGCCAAGTGCCGCCGATGAGTTAGCTCAAGCGGGTATGGAGCTAGATGTTCTGATCACCTTGACGCTGGGCAGAGACATGCTAATTTCGGCCTATGGGCTTGAATCAGGCTTGGGTGGCACGCTGGAAATCCGCCAAGACAGCGGCGGGCTTCAGCTGTTTGGCGATGTAAATCTCGTTGATGGCCGTTTCCAGGCCTTTGGCCAGGACCTATTGATCCGACGCGGCCAGCTACTGTTTAGCGGCCCGCCGTCGCTGCCATCTCTTGATTTCGAAGCTATCCGTAATCCGGACGTGACCGCAGACGATGTCATTGCAGGACTACGCGTAACGGGTAGCGCTGAAGAACCCAACGTGACGATTTTCTCGGAGCCTTCAATGCCTGAAAACCAGGCCCTCTCGTATCTATTAAGAGGTCGAGCATCAGATTCCAGCGGCGGTATGGACAGTGCCCTGACCACAGCCTTGATTGGCATGTCACTGGGCCGCACGGGTGGAGCTGTTGGCTCCATTGGTGAAGCGTTTGGTATCGATGACCTGGCACTGGATACGACCGGTGTAGGGGATGACAGTCAGGTAGCCTTGAGTGGTCAACTATCCGATGATCTGCGTATTAGCTATGGGGTGGGAATTTTCTCACCGATTGCCGAACTAACGTTACGTTATACGCTATGGCGTAATCTATATGTACAGGCTGTGTCAGGTGCTAATCAGGCGGTGGATTTGATTTACACCTTCTCCCGCCAAGGCAACCCTGTAATTTATAAGCAGCAATAGAGAGACTGACATGACGCAATTAAACGATGGTAAAGGCGCAGAAACAGAACGTACAACGCCCGTCGAAACCAGTGAGCACCATACTATCAATGGTCACTCACTACATGCGCCTTATCCTGAAAACCATGAAGAAATCGTACTGGGGATGGGGTGTTTCTGGGGTGTTGAGCGTCTTTTCTGGCAGCAGCCCGGTGTTTACGTTACAGCTGCAGGCTATGCGGGCGGTACTATCCAGCATCCCACTTACCAGGAAGTTTGTTCCGGGCGAACTGGGCATGCTGAGGTTATCCGCGTGATCTATGACCCAAGCAAAGTGGCCATTGAAACCTTGCTTCAGGTGTTTTGGGAGCAGCACGATCCCACTCAGGGAAATCGTCAGGGCAATGATATTGGCTCACAGTATCGCTCGGTGATTTATACGACCACCGATGAGCAGCTAACCGCAGCGAGGCAGAGCGCAGAAGCTTATCAAAGTGCTTTGAGTAAAGTAGGCCGGGGAGCAATCACCACGGACATCGAACCGCTGGATACGTTTTATTTTGCAGAAACGTACCATCAGCAATATCTCGATAAAAATCCGAACGGCTATTGTGGTTTGAAGGGCACTGGGGTGGTTTGCCCTATTGGTGGGTAACCGCTCAAATACAGTCAAATAAAGGCGACTATGCTGCTGAGCCATAGTACTTACTTAAATACAGTACTACTTAGCTATAAGTGCTGCTTAGCCATAGTCGCCTGGTGCTTAATCGCCAGACTGTATGCGATCGATACGGTAAAGCGTTTCTACCTGATCTAAGCCAGTGACCGTACATTTAAGGTCTTTTACACGACCATCGCTTAAACCATAGACCCAGCCGTGCACGGAAATGGACTGGCCACGCTGCCAGGCCCGCTGCAAAATTTTAGTACGGCATAAGCTGTTAACCTGTGCTTTAACGTTGAGTTCGCACATACGGTCTATTTGATCATCCAGGGGAAGATGTCCAAGTGTGTTTCGATGCTGGTTGTATTGCTCACGCACCGAATGTAGCCAGTAATCAACCACACCGCACTCGCCGCCTGTTACTGCCGCTCTAATTCCGCCGCAGCCGTAGTGACCGACAATCATAATATGACTTACTTTGAGTACATCAACGGCATACTGAACGACAGAAAGCGCGTTCATATCAGTATGATGCAAAAGGTTGGCAACATTACGGTGAACGAAGACTTCACCGGGGGGGAGTGCAATAATCTGATTAGCGGGAACCCGGCTATCAGAGCAGCCTATCCACAAATAATCAGGATTTTGCTGATCTGAAAGGCGCTTAAAATACTCGGGATCCTCTTCGCACATGCGTTCAGCCCAGGCACGATTATTGTCGAGAAGCGTCGAAATAGAATCAGACATTGAATCTCCGTTTCATTACATCGTCAGGTTAAGGCGAAATGCAAGTAAGTGGAGAAGGTTTTAACCTTCCCTGCGACGAAGGTCAATAAGCGGGCGCAGCTAAGCGTTTAATGCGTATAAAAACTTATTAGGAGCAGATAATGGTAGCCGATTCTGAATATGAGTATGACCTGCTAGTGATCGGTGCAGGATCAGGCGGCGTGCGTGCTGCCCGTACCGCAGCTGCGACAGGCGCTAAGGTCGCTATCGTAGAAGACCGCTATCTAGGCGGCACCTGCGTCAATGTAGGCTGTGTCCCCAAGAAGCTTTATGCCTATGCGGCCCATTTTCACGACAGCTTCGACGACGCCGCAGGATTTGGCTGGAGCCTTTCAGAACCTGCTACGTTTGACTGGGCCACGTTAAGAGATAATAAAACTAGTGAAATTAAGCGCTTAAACGGAATTTATCAGCGCATGCTTGAAGGAGCAGACGTCACACTTTTCAATGCCCGCGCACAGCTGGTTGACGGCCATACGGCGGCATTGAAAGATGAAAATGGCGTTACTCATATCACGGCGAATAAAATTTTGCTGGCGACAGGCGGTTGGCCATGGGTGCCCGATTTTCCAGGTAACGAGCATGCGCTGGACTCAAACCAGGTGTTTGATTTAGAAAAATTTCCAAAACGTTTCCTGGTGTTGGGCGGTGGGTATATCGCGGTTGAATTTGCAAGTATCTTTAACGGCTTAGGTAGCGAAACCCATCTAATCTATCGTGGTGATCTATTTTTAAAGCAGTTTGACCACGAGGTGCGCGAGTTCACCCGTAACGAAATGGACAAAAAGGGGGTCAACCTTCATTTTAATGCCAATATCGAGCGTATCGAGGCCACGGGATCCAGCTATAACGTCCACCTGACCACCGGTGAAGTGTTAGAGGTGGATGCGGTACTGGCAGCCACGGGGCGTGTAGCCAACGTTCAAGGGCTGGGCACGGAAGAGCTGGGAATTTGTTTGGATGGAGACGGAAAAATTCCCGTCAATGAGCGCTATGAAACGTTAGTGCCATCTATTTTAGCGCTAGGCGACTTAACTGCCGGCCCTGAATTAACGCCTGTCGCTCTTGCTGAAGCCATGCAACTGGTTGATTACCATTTTAAAGATAAGCAGCCAACTCCTCTTGATTACGCTACGGTACCTACTGCTGTCTTTTGTCATCCTAATATCGGCACAGTAGGGCTCAGTGAAGAGGGAGCACGGCAAAAACTGGCCAAGATTCGGGTTTATTCCACTGAGTTTCGAGCGCTGAAACATACCCTCTCGGGAAGTCAGGAACGCACGCTTATGAAACTCATTGTGGATGATGAGACCGATCGAGTCGTCGGTGTCCATATGGTAGGAGATGAAGCGGGGGAAATTATGCAGGGTATTGCCATTGCTGTTAGAGCAGGTCTTACCAAGCGTGACTTTGACTTAACTATTGGCATCCACCCGACCGGGGCCGAAGAATTTGTCACCATGAGAACAGTGACTCGACATTGACCCCCCTTTTTTTCTAACTTTTCAAAAAGAAGTGTTTAAAAAAGCGAGCCAGCATCAGGCTCGCTTTTTTTATGCCTCACCTTTTGCAAAGTCAGACTAAACTCATATTGTCTCATTACGCAGACCACCACTTAGGGCACCAAGAGCGGCTTAAATGAGCCAACTATAATCAAAAATTATGGAAAATAGGGCGGTGGATAATATGATTTTTGAATTGTTAATAATCAGTTGTTATAATGGGCATCAAATTCGCTACAGCGAAGCATAACTATGAATACGCCAATACAGCCTTTTACATCGTCATCTGAGCTTGCACGCCCCACGGTAGCCGATGCAGTGGTTGGTTTTTCTGAAACACCGCTGTTTATCCGTAAGCCGAATGCCGAAGATGGTTGGGGAGTATATGAATTAGTGAAAGCGTGTCCTCCTCTGGACGTCAATTCTGCTTACGCCTACTTATTACTTGCGACGCAATTCCGTGATACATGCGCCGTTGCCACTAACGAAGAGGGCGAAATTGTCGGGTTTGTTTCTGGTTACGTAAAAGATAACGCCCCAGACACTTATTTTCTGTGGCAGGTGGCAGTAGGTGAAAAGGCCCGCGGCACCGGACTTGCTCGCCGCTTGGTTGAAGCCATCCTGTCACGCCCTGAACTCACTAACGTTCATCATCTTGAAACCACGATTACGCCTGACAATCTGGCATCCTGGGGCTTGTTTCGCCGCTTAGCAGCTCGCTGGCATGCGCCGCTTAATAGCCGAGAATATTTCTCTACCGAACAGCTGGGTGGAGAACATGATCCGGAGAACCTGGTTCGCATCGGCCCATTTCAGGCTGATCACATCTAATCTGCACTATCGCTGCATTATCTCGTCACACTCTTGCCAGCTTAATGATCACAAGGAGGTCGCTAATGAAGACTCAAACACTTGAACGTATGGAATCTAATGTTCGTACCTATTCACGTTCATTTCCTGTTGTGTTTACCAAAGCGCAAAATGCTCGTTTAACCGACGAAAACGGTCGTGAATATATCGACTTTTTGGCGGGTGCCGGAACGCTTAATTACGGCCATAACAACCCGCATCTCAAGCAAGCCATGATTGATTACCTATCCAGCGACGGCATTGTTCATGGCCTGGATATGTGGACGGCAGCAAAACGGGAATATCTCGAAACATTAGAAGAACTCATTTTTAAACCGCGCGGGCTGGATTATAAAGTTCATCTGCCAGGCCCAACGGGCACGAACGCCGTTGAAGCAGCTATTCGTCTGGCACGTGTTGCCAAAGGCCGTCACAATATTGTGACTTTCACCAATGGTTTCCACGGTGTGACCATGGGTGCATTGGCAACGACAGGTAACCGTAAATTCCGTGAAGCAACCGGCGGTATTCCTACTCAGGGCGCAAGCTTTTTACCTTTCGATGGTTACATGGGTGAGCATGCCGATACGCTTGATTATTTTGAAAAATTACTCGGTGACCAATCAGGTGGACTGGATATCCCGGCAGGCGTCATTGTTGAAACCGTGCAAGGCGAGGGCGGTATTAACGTGGCAGGTCTGGACTGGTTGAAACGCCTTGAAAGCATTTGCCGCGAACACGATATCCTATTGATCGTGGATGATATCCAGGCCGGCTGTGGCCGTACTGGGAAGTTTTTCAGTTTTGAACATGCGGGTATCAAGCCTGACATCGTGACTAATTCTAAGTCTCTCTCAGGGTTTGGTTTGCCATTTGCCCATGTATTGATACGCCCAGAGCTCGATATGTGGAAACCGGGTCAATATAACGGCACCTTCCGTGGCTTTAACCTTGCCATGGTAACGGCGACCGCAGCGCTTAAAAAATATTGGTCTAACGATACGTTTGAGCGCGATATTCAGCGCAAAGCGCGTATTGTAGAAGAGCGTTTCCAGAAGCTGGCAACTCTATTATCTGAAAACGGTATGCCAGCTACCGAGCGCGGCCGCGGCTTGATGCGCGGTATCGACGTTGTCTCAGGTGATCTTGCCGATAAAATCACCAGCGAAGCGTTTGAAAACGGCTTGATTATTGAAACGAGTGGCCAGGGCGGCGAAGTCGTTAAATGTCTTTGCCCGTTAACCATTACCGATGAAGACCTGCTTGAAGCGCTGGATATCCTGGAAGCGGCTGTCAAAACGGTTATTAATAGGTAATTTGACGCAGTCTTACGAATCACCCTAACGAAAAACTCAGCGGCTGGTACTGCCAGCCGTTCAGGGATGGAGTAAATTATGATTGTTCGTAATCTAGAAGAAGCGCGCAAAACTGATCGTCTGGTAACCGCTGAAAACGGCAACTGGGACAGCACGCGTCTAGTACTTGCTGAAGACAACGCGGGTTTTTCTTTTCACATCACGCGCATTTTTCCAGGTACTGAAACCCATATTCAGTACAAACATCACTATGAAGCGGTTTTTTGCTATGAAGGCGAAGGTGAAGTAGAAACCCTGGCCGATGGCAAAATTTGGCCCATTAAAGCAGGCGATATCTACCTGCTGGATCAGCATGACGAGCACCTACTGCGCGGTAAAGAAAAAGGCATGACCGTTGCCTGCGTATTTACTCCCGCGCTGTCAGGTAAAGAAGTGCACCGCGAAGACGGCTCCTACGCACCAGCTGATGAATAAGCACTGATACACAGCCTTTAGTGCTTGGACATATGTCCTTGGAAAGCAGCCTTGCTCAAGCAGGCTGCTTTTTAATGTCTATGTACCTGACCCAATTCAGGGGTTAGAGGCGGCCTTCAACCTAGATACTGAGGATAGTAGGCTGCGGGTTCTGTGCGCTTCACAAAGATCCTCTAGTTGTTCGCATAATATATATTATGTTAAATATGGTGTTCATTATCACGCAATATACTTTTACTCTATTAGTGTCGGATCACTATTCTCTGGCGGGTCTTTTATAACCATTATGACGAGCTTGCTAATGCGCCATAACTGACACGAGCTCGACCAGCCTGCTTCGCTTTGTACAATTGCTTATCCGCTTCCGCCAACAGCGCTTGTTGCTCCATGCTGCTGTCTGGGATAACCGATGCCACACCTAATGAGATAGTCACATGCTGCGCTACCTCCGAGCCCATATGTTCAAGCTTTAATGCTTGCACGCTTGCCTCAATACGCTCTGCAACATGTAAAGCCCCCGCCAAATCTGTTTTAGGCAACAGGCATGCAAACTCTTCACCACCATAACGCGCTATCAAATCATACGGCCGGAAGGATACACCGATTAGAGCTTCAGCTACCTGCTGCAAGCAATTATCGCCCTTCAAGTGTCCATAAAGATCGTTGTAACGCTTAAAATAGTCGACATCAATCATGATCACCGACAGCGTATATTGCTCCCTCAGGCACTGGCGCCAATCTCGATTTAGCTGTTCGTCAAACATGCGTCTATTAGCGACACCTGTTAAGCCATCGATCAATGCAAACGAGCGCAAAATGTCACTTTGCCGCTTGAGCGTTAGGTGCGTATTGACCCGTGCTTTGACAATGACGGGGTTGATCGGCTTGACGATAAAATCAACCGCTCCAAGTTCGAGACCCAACACTTCATCCTCTACCGCGCCTAGAGCCGTTACAAAAATAATAGCGATATCGCGTGTTCCAGGGTCGGCTTTGAGTCTACGACAGACCTCATGGCCATCCAGGCCGTCCATATAAACGTCAAGCAGAATCAAATCCGGTGCTATCGTTTGGCACATATCTAGGGCTTGAGCCCCATCCGTGGCCATGAATACCTCACACTCCTCACGAAACAGCTCATACAACACCATAATATTAATGCGCTGGTCATCGACCAGCAGTAATTTAGGCTTGTTTTTTGAAACGGCTTGCCACTGTTGCACTAATCGTCCCTCAGTTTGAATGCAGCAGGTCATGACCTGCGAGTAGCGCTGCCGCAAAATCCAGAGATCTTACCAGATCAAGAAAAGCATCGTACTCACTCCGCATAGCCTGTGGAGTGAGTCCCTGAAGCGATTCACTCTTTTCGATCGCTTGCAGGCTGCCTACCTCTAAAAGCTGCAATATAGCTCGCAGTGCTTCATGCCACTGCTCAATGGATAAGTCTGCACTGTCTTCATTCACTGGTACAAATGCCGTGGATGCCATTACCGGAAGGTCAAACATCGCCCTCAACATACCGTCACTGGCTTGTAACAGCGTAAATAGATGATCAGTATCGACATCATTCTGGTTCAGTCCTTGCGATTGTTTGCTGGACTCGGTATTTCGTAAATCTTGCTCCTGGGCTCCTACGCGATCTGCAAACGCCGTGGCGCCCATCGTTGCGGAACTGCCCTTGATAGCATGCAACAAGCTGATAGCGCCTACCCTATCGCCCTGCTCAAAGGCTTCTTTCAGGCGCCTAAGCTGCTTGGTTTGCTCGTCCGCGAATTTTCCCAGCATAGTACGAATCAGCTTGTAGTTACCGCCAAAGCGACGACTGATCGAAGATTCCGGCTCGACAATAGTATTAATCGATTCGGTTGGAGGTGGCGCTACTTCTGCACCAGCCACTTCCTGTGTTGTATGGCTTAATAGCGTGGCAATCAGCCGCTCGAGGTCAACCGGCTTGCTGAGATGATCATCCATACCCGCAGCGTAACATGCTTGCTTGTCTTGCTCCGACGCATTGGCCGTCATGGCAATGATCTTTACACCACCTTGGTCGCCGTCAGCGCGAATTAGACGGGTAGCTTCCAATCCGTCAATATCAGGCATTTGGATATCCATTAATACCGCATCAAAAGCGGGGGCAGACTTGGTGGCTAACGTCACACCCTCAAGCCCTCCCTCTGCGAGAGTTACTTCAGCACCTTCTTGGGTTAATAGCTCAAAGGCGACCTCGCGATTTAACATATTGTCCTCAACAACCAAAAAGCGCAGTCCTTCTAAGCGCTTTGGAAGCAATGACCGCATGTTGGAGGCAGTGGGCTGCGGCATACTTGGCGATATAAGCGCATTGTTGATCGAATTAATCAATTGTTGGGGGGTGACAGGCTTGCTAAGAACGTCGACAAAGGGAGCATCACCCAACTGCTGTGAATCAGATAGTACTTCCTGGCCGCAAGCAGTGATCATAATGATGGGCGGTTTTTTTTGCAGACTTTGCTGATGTATTTTGCGTGCTGCGCTTAAGCCATCCAGTTCAGGCATACGCCAATCCATCAGTATGATGTCATAGTCATTGCCGCCACGCTGCATTTGCTGAACGCGATCCACGGCTTGTCGGCCATCGCGGACAAGATCCACCTGCCATCCCATAGACTGAGTCATGCGTACTAACAGCTCACCGGCCACCTCATTATCATCAACAACCAGCAGATGCTTAGCGTGGTCTGCTCCCGGTAGCAAGGTGCCTAACGGCGGTTCTTGAGCAATGCGCATATTGATATCAAACCAAAAGCAACTGCCTATCCCGACTTGGCTGCTGACCTGTAGCTCTCCTCCCATTAATTCGATAAGCCGCTGCGATATCACCAGGCCCAACCCCGTGCCGCCAAAACGTCTGCTGATAGACGCCTCAGCTTGGGTAAAGCCATCGAAGATACGCTTGAGATGTTCAGGGCTAATGCCAATTCCGCTGTCAATCACTTCAACGCGTAAGCGCACCTCCTCTGACTGCCGGTGCCGTTGTCCGACCTTGACAACTACATGACCGTGTTGCGTAAACTTCAGCGCATTGCCCGCTAGGTTGACTAACACTTGCTGTAAGCGCAGTCCATCACCATATAATGCGCTGGGCAATTGAGGGTCGATATCGAACATGACCTCAACGTCTTTTCCGGAAAGATTACCCGCAAGAATAATGGCTAAGTCACGCATCAGGTTTTCAAGATCAACAACATGTATATCCAGCTGCAGCTTTCCAGCGTCGATCTTTGAGTAGTCGAGAATATCGTTGAGTAATCCCAGTAGCGACTTTGCCGCCGACTCGGCTTTGCTGATGTAGTCAAGCTGGCGGGTATTCAGCTCGGTGTTCTGAACAAGCTGAAGCATTCCCAACACTGCATTCATAGGGGTGCGAATTTCATGGCTCATATTCGCTACAAATGATGATTTGGCTGCGCTAGCGGCATCCGCTTGTTCCTTCGCATGCTGCAGGCGTGTTTGCAACTCAAGCTGGGCAGTTATATCACGGTTGATACCTGTCACTCTTATTGGTGTACCGTGCTCATCGCGCTCGACCTGTGCACCTGCCTGCACCGTGCACAGGGTGCCATCAGGGCGTACCACCCGAAAAACAGGATTATACGCCTCCCCTTTTTCTAGCAGGCTCTGTAGCTTGCTGTCGGCCATATCCATATCGTCTGGATGGAGGCGCTCATGCCAGTGTTGATAGCTTAAGCCTGAAGGTACCTCGTTCGACGAGAGCCCATAGAGTTGGAACATACGTGCATTCCAGCTGAGTGAATTATCGGCCACGCCCCAAGACCAAATCCCCAATTCCGCCGCATCGGCGGCCATAAGCAGTTGGTCACGCGCCGATGAGACTGCACTTTCGGACGCTTTTTGTGTCGTTAAATCTACAGCGATGCTGAGATAACCGTTGATGTCTCCATGATCGTCATACATAGCGGTAATAGAGACCGAAACCGGTAAAGGAACGCCGCCTTTACAACAGTAAGTCCATTCGCGCGTGTCGGCGCCGTGCCGTTCAGCCTCATGTACTAATACGCAAAATCCGTTCACCGTGCATCCATACTGGGATGTCAATTCATTGGCACGAAGTGCCATTTCTGCCTCTGTATGGAAATCAATCAAATTGTGCTGATCAATCACATCAGCTGCCTCGTAGCCTAATATGCGCTCAGCACCGGTATTAAAAACTTTAATGACACCAAGCAAGTCCGTGGCAATAATTGCCACCTCAGAAGCTGAGCTCAGTACGCTGCCTAATAGCACGTTGAGCTGAAGCAGTTCAGATGTACGTTGTGCTACCTGGGCCTCTAGGCTGCTATTCAGCTTATGAATCTGTGCATCAGCGGCGACTCTTTCTGAAATATCTCTAACAGTTTTTGCCCCTCCGATAACACGACCTTCTGAATTGAAAATAGGTGACATGGTGACTGAAACTGAAATGAGCGTTCCGTTTTTGTGCTGTCGCTGTGTTTCAAAGGCTGATGTCGACTTTCCAGCCTGAATGCAAGCAAGTACGTTTTCCTCCTCAGCTAATTTTTGTTCAGGCATAATCAGATGGCCAATACGCTGTCCCAAAGTCTCTTTGGTGCTGTAGCCAAATAATTCTTCAGCCCCTTTATTCCAGCTGGTGACTTTGCCATTACGGTCCATTCCAATGATGCCGTCGGCCGAACTCTCGACAATTGCCGCAAGTTTTGCCTGTTCAGCGATAATGCTGCGTCGTCGTTTACGACTGATGTTGAGGGCGCCCATCAGGGCCGCCATAAGCATGGAAAACAACACCCCGATACTTAATACCAGAAGCGGAGAGAGCTGATTAAGCTCACGGATAAACGGTGGATGGGCTTCGAACCGAAGCTGCCATCTTCGTCCATACACATCTCGTTCGACCGTACGTGAAAGCACGATATCGTTAGGGTTTTCATCGCCACTGGAATAAAACGCAACGCTCTTTTCAGGATCGGTAACATCTTGCAATTTAAGGCTAATAGCTTGCTCGGGTGGCCGCAGCCCGTTGAGTACGGCATCAATGCTCAGCGCTGCATAGCTCCAGCCCAGTGTTTGTGCTTCTCGTGCTTCGGGAGTGTCGGGTGGGCTGCCGCTACGAAAGATAGGCATCAGGATGAGAAAAGATTGCTGTGGTTTGCCTGTGGCTTGCACCAGCGTAATAGGCCCTGTTAGACGTACTTCACCGCTGCGCATTGAAGACAGCGCTGCTTGTCGACGGTTAGCCTCAGAAGCTATATCCAGACCTATGGCGGCGAGGTTACGCTCCACCGGATTAATATACTGTATGATGTAGCGTTCAGATTGATGGGGGGCGATTTGGCGAATGGCGAATTCAGGCCACCCATCGACCTGGGCCTGGGTGAGAAACTCAGCTTCGTCTTGCAGCGGCACTCGGCGAATAAAGCCAAACCCACGCGCGCCAGGAAACTCTTCGTCAACATTACGCGTCTTACTGTAAAGGTCAAAACCCTCTCGTGTGATGGCCTGACTGCTTGCCATTGTTTGAATAGCACCGCGCGCGCCGCGCAATCCGTATTGATAAAGCTCAATGCGACTAACTACCCCATCTGCAGCCGTTTCGGCTGCCGCAGTCACCGCTTCTTCACGCTGGACCTGATTGAAGTGTGCAACTATCCAGCAGGCAGCAACACTAAATCCCACGCCAGCGATTAAACTGGCAATAGGCCAGCGATTTGCAGGGACTAGCGCGATTTTATTATTCATAGACAATTATTGCCCCAATGCGAAAAAGTGAGGCCTACAAAGAGAGCCGTTAACCCCTCCAATACCTACTATGCTTGCCGGGTGCCTCAATGGAGGTAGCGGTTTCCCAAAGTAAATCTCTAAACTCAATGAACGGAAGTGGTTGGGAAAATAAATAGCCTTGCAGGATTTGACAGTTAAGGCTGCGCAAAGAATTTGCCTGCTCCTGAGTTTCAACCCCCTCAGCAACTAACTCAAGGTCGAGCGCTTGAGCAAGGTTAATAATGGCTTCGATAATGGCTATATCACTCTTATTAAAGAGCATTTCATGGACAAAACTTTTGTCGATCTTCAAAACATCAATTGGGAAGCGTTTGAGATAAGCTAAATTCGAGTATCCTGTACCAAAGTCGTCAATAGCAATACGTATGCCTCGTTCGCGCAAGGAAGAAAGGATATGCTGAGTATGACTAATATCCTTTACCAGCACTCCCTCTGTAATTTCTAACTCAAGAAACTCAGGTCTTAGCCCTGACTCAAGCAACGTGTTGTTGACCATCTGCAAAAAGGATTCATGAAGAAACTGAACGGTTGAAATATTCACACTGACGACGAGTTGTCTGCCTTCTTTAATTAGTTCCTGGGTATCATGGCAGGCCTTTTGCAGCACAAATTTACCGATGGGTATAATTAGCCCAGTCTCCTCGGCCAGAGGAATAAAATCCATAGGCGAAATTAAACAGCCATTTGCATCGCGCCACCTTACCAGCGCCTCCATCCCTACTATTGAGGCACTTTTGCTATCAACTTTAGGCTGGTAAAACACCTCAAAAATGCCATCCTCAAGCGCGCTGCGCATTTGCTGTTCAAGAAAATGTCGATGGCGAATGCTACTGTCAATGTCAGATGAGAAGAAACGAAAGCGATTACGTCCTTCGAGTTTTGCTTGGTGCATAGCAGCACTAGCATGGCGGTAAAGCGATTCAACGTTTTCACTATCATCGGGGAATAAACTGATCCCGATGCTAGCGCAAAGGTCGTAACGATACCCTTCAAGAGAGAATGGTACTGCAATTTCAGCCAATATCCTGTTAGCAAAGCTTGCTACAACCTCAAAGCTACTCACATCCAACAGGAGGATAGTGAACTCATCACCTCCTTGTCGGCTGACGGTATCTAGTGCCCGCGATGCATTTAACAAGCGCGTAGCGGTTTCTCTTAGTATTGCATCGCCAATTGAGTGTCCTAATGAATCATTGATACCTTTGAAATTATCTAGATCTAATAACAACATTGCTACGCGACTGTGATTACGACGCGCAATGTTCAAGGCTTGTTCTGAGCGCTCCTGAAGTAAAGTTCGATTTGGTAAGCCTGTCAGCGCATCATGGTGGGTTAGTCTCTTTGCCTCACTTCGTAATGCCAGGTGTGCTTTTATATGCGCTCTTGCCACAGGAAAATTTAGTGGTTTACGGATAAAGCCAATGCCCCCATATTCCAGCGCACGCAACTCATTGCCCGTTTCGGCATGCGAGGTAACAAAAATGACAGCTGCATTGCATAAATCAGGGTCGGTTTTCAATGCTTTGCAAACCGCAAAACCATCCATCCCGTGCATTTCAATGTCCAAAAGCACAAGGTCTGGTTTGGCCTCTTTTGCCATAGCCAGACCCGAAAAGCCATCGCTGGCTATATAAACGTCACCTAGATCTCGTACTAGCTCTCCTAGGGCAAGCGCGTCAGAGGCTTGATCTTCCACAATAAGAATGACCGAAGGTAAGTTAAATTTTTTACTCAGCATCTAACAGTCCCTGTCGTTGTATTTTTTTGCAGCATAGTGCATGTCTACTAGCTTTAGCGTTGAATTGGATGGTATAGAAATGTTGGATAGCAATAGTTTGCGCCTCCGCCACAATGTAACCTTCCGTAAGTGCGAGGATGTTGACGCTAGGCCCAGTCTTTCAGGCTAATTATATTGAATCACTTTGCGTAATTAAGATACTCGAAATAATGTGATGTCGTTGGACACTAGTCCCCCATCTCCTTATCATTCCTTTTTATTTTTCAAGGATGTCACTCGTTATGCGCCCAGGTGTTTTGTGGCTGATGGCTGGTTTATCACTTTTGTTCTCAGGCTGTGCCCTACAGCCGCCAGAATCAAATGAACCACCGCCATTGAGCGAAGCGTCGTTTAATTCGCGAATACTCGAACTGCAAGACACGCTAACGCAGCAATGCGGTGCTAACGCACAGCATCAAGACCAGCAGCTCAGCCAGCAAAAGACTCTGACAGCCGACGTTCGTGAGGTTGGAAGTCTTGTGCGTCTGTTACGCAGCGATATACAAGAGCTTGAGGCTCGCGGCGAAGAGCCGATTGTTATTCGCGAAGAGTGTAATATTGATGAGTCTCTTGAAACCAAGGCCACGCTGGGCCGTAACGAATGGGTCGGTTTACCCAGTATCGGTACCTATTTAAAAGCCCGCGTCGATTCTGGTGCCAACACGTCATCCTTGTCAGCCTCTGAGATTACCCGGTTCGAGCGTGACGGCGAAGATTGGGTACGCTTCAAGCTGGCCCTCAATGACGATGACGTTGTTGTAGAATCACTGCGTGATGAGTGGATTGAAGCGCCTGTCGAGCGTCGTGTACGTATAGTGCAAGCTTCCGGCGAAGCATCGCGCCCAGTGATTTCCTTATTGATGACGCTTGGCCCCATCCGCGAAAACGTTCAGTTTACCCTAAACGATCGCACCCATTTGGATTATCCGGTACTGCTGGGTCGTCGTTTCCTGATGGATATTGCGATCATTGATGTGGCGCAAAACTACATTCATGAGCGCCCGGAATTTCCTGGTGGCGAACCCGCTGAACAAGCCGCTGAAGACGAAGCGGTTGATCAAGACGATACCGAAGAGTAACCGCGCTCCCCCGCCGCTTTTCGCTAAAAGGAATTTTCATGTCCCGGCTTCCGTTTTATATCATTGTAGGTTTACTTCTGGTGGCAGGTATTGCCACCAGTGTGCATAGGCATCTTCAGTTTGAAATTCCTTGGGTACCAGGCGAACAGCGTCAGGTGTGGGAAATTGAGGCGGTGATTAACTTCAATGCTCAAAATGGCCCGGTACAGGTTGATCTAGCGCTACCCTCTCACCAGACAGGCTTTCGGGTGCTTACCGAAAATACCGCCTCTTCTGGCTATGGCTTAGCATATCAGGCGGATGAGCTAGGTCGTCAGGCACAATGGACCATTCGGGACGCGGCGGGTAGTCAGCAGCTTTACTACTCCGTACAAATGTTAGTTTCACCTGATGCACGTCCTCCCATACAAACACCGCCGGGGCTAACGTCGTCAACGCCCTGGGAAAGCCCTTATGACTCTGCAGCTAGCCAGCTAATTGATAGAGCATGGGCACGTAGCGCTAATAACGCCACGTTTGCACGTGAGCTTATTCTTGATATAAACGGCGAGCGTCAGGGTGAAAATGCTCGACTCCTGCTTACCCAAGAAGCTCCCTCAACGCTAATAGTGCGACTGCTCAATCAAGCGGGTGTGCAAGCCCGTGAAGTCAGTGGCCTACTGCTTGAAGATGGCCGCCGCCGGCAAGCCTTGAGCAGTTGGATCCAGGTCTTTGATGAACCTGCTAATCAATGGGCGCTCTTCAATCCTGTCACTGGAGAGCAGGGTCAGCCTGAAAACTTGCTGCTGTGGGAAACGGGTGGCCGCGCGGTACTGGAAGTTGAAGGCGGCACTAACTCGCGGGTGATGTTCTCCATGCTTACGCACTATCAACCGGCCTCAGCGGCGGTGCGTAACCACTACTCTGACGATACGCTGGTGAATTTCTCAATTCACAGCCTACCGCTTGAAGAGCAGGCGCTCTTCCAAACTATTCTACTAATACCGATTGGTGCGCTGGTGGTAGTGTTCTTGCGCGTATTGGTGGGTATCAAAACATCGGGCACGTTTATGCCGGTGCTTATTGCCCTCGCCTTTATTCAAACAACGCTGCTTACCGGCCTGATCGGCTTTCTGCTTATCGTTGCAGTTGGTTTAGTTATTCGTAACTATTTATCTTATCTAAACCTTCTATTGGTGGCCAGGGTCTCGGCAGTCATCATAACGGTTATCGCCATTATCTCTATTTTTACCGTATTGGCGTATCGCATGGGTCTAAGTGCCGGGCTTACGGTTACCTTTTTCCCCATGATCATCCTGGCCTGGACTATTGAACGGATGTCGATTCTCTGGGAAGAAGAAGGCCCCAAACAGGTACTCATCCAAGGGGGCGGCAGCTTATTAACCGCTGTACTCGCCTACTTGGCTATGAACAATCCCTGGGTGCGCCACATCACCTTTAATTTCCTGGGTGTTCAACTGATTTTAATGGCGCTTATTCTGCTGCTGGGTAACTACACCGGCTACCGCTTGCTGGAACTACGTCGCTTTAAGCCGATCACCGACGATGAGAAGCCATCATGAGTTGGCTGCAGAATTGGACGTGGCCAACGCGGTTGCGGGATAAGGGTATCATCGGGATGAACCGGCGTAATATTCGTTACATCGGCCGCTATAATTCACGCCGCCTTTATCCGCTGGTCGATGACAAACTGAAAACCAAGCTGTTAGCACAGCAGTATGGCATCACTACGCCTGAACTGATTGGCACCGTTGGCACGCAGTTTGGCGTCAAACATATTGGCGATATGCTCACTGGCCATAACGGGTTTGTGATCAAGCCTGCCAAAGGCAGTGGCGGCAAAGGCATTCTGGTTATCGAAAAAGTCGTCGATAATCAGTTCGTGAAGCCCAGTGGTGCGCAACAGACCCTTGAAGACGTGGAGCGCCATGTTTCCAACATCCTTTCAGGGCTATATTCGCTGGGCGGCTCACCCGATGTGGCGATTATCGAAACGCTGATTAATTTCGAAGAAAGCCTGATGGCCTATACCTACGAAGGCGTGCCGGATATCCGGGTTATCGTATTCAAAGGCTATCCCGTCATGGCAATGATGCGGCTATCGACTGCCGCCTCCGATGGTAAAGCCAACCTGCACCAGGGCGCCGTAGGAGTGGGTTTGAATATCGCCACCGGCGAAGCCCTGCGTGGTGTTCAGTTTGACCGCCCCTGCTTTAGCCACCCCGATACAGGTCATGACTTGGCAAGCCTGGTGGTTCCCCAGTGGGACACCTTGTTAAACCTGGCAGCAGGCTGTTATGAAATGACCGGCCTGGGCTACTTGGGCACGGATATGGTTTTGGATCGGCAACATGGACCCATGCTGCTTGAGTTAAATGCGCGCCCTGGCCTTGCGATTCAAATGACCAATGGCGAAGGTTTGCGCCGTCGGCTTGATCTGATTGAACGTCAGCCTGAAGGAGTCGCCGTTGAAGAGCGTGTGGCGTTTGCCCAGCATCACTTTGCCCGTAAAAGTGAGCTGGTAGAAACCTCTGACACAACTCTATCAAGCGCGTAGACTAGAGTGATGACGTTTAATGAGTGCTCCAATGACTGAAGCGAATACGCTACTTCAACAAGCGGAATCACAGTGCCATAGCCGCGGCGTTCGGTTTACCCCGATTCGTCGCCGTGTGCTTGAGCTGATTGCTAATAATGGTGGCGGCTTGAAAGCCTACGACCTGCTGGATCAGCTCTCAACTGAGCATGCGGCCGCTCGCCCCCCTACGGTCTATCGCGCGCTTGAATTTTTGATCGACCAGGGGCTGGTGCACCGCATTGAGTCACAAAATTCTTACGTGGCATGTGCCTGCCCTGAGCATATTCACGGCTTCCAGCTGCTGATTTGCCGTAATTGTGGTTATGTTGAAGAGCTGCATTTAGATGAAGTAAGCGACCAGCTAGCAGTGTTTGCTAACCGACAAGGCTTTAGTGTTGAGCGGCAAACAATTGAGTTGCAGGGCCTTTGCCAAAACTGCCGAGCCAAAAGTGAATAATCTTTATGTCCCGTTTTGATCAACAGCCGACCGATAAGCTATTTAAGGCACTTGAGTCGGCTTCTCCGCAAGATGAGCTGCCTGCCACCGCCACGTTACTTGATGCCGTGCGTTTCAATGCTGATGGATTGCTACCCGCCATCGCCCAGCAGCATGATACGCAAGAAGTGTTAATGATGGCCTGGATGAACCGCGAAGCGCTGGAAGAAACGCTTAATACCCACCGGGTGTGCTACTACTCGCGTTCACGTAAAAAGCTCTGGCGCAAAGGTGAGTCATCAGGACAGCAACAGCATTTAAAATCAGCCGCTCTTGATTGCGATGGCGATACGCTTTTACTGCAGGTAGAACAAACCGGCCCTGCCTGCCATACCGGTCGGCGAAGCTGCTTTTATCTCTCGCTAACGCATGAACACGCCACCATTAATAGCGAGCCGCTTATCAATCCTGATGAGCTTTACGGTAAACAGTAGTGATTTACTGGGCGCGGGCGGCAGGCAGGATCTTACGTCAGTTGATCATTAGCTTAATGGTGGGCGCTGTGCGCACCTATCAGTATGTTATCAGCCCACTGCTTGGCCCGCGCTGCAGGTTTTGGCCCAGCTGCTCATCCTACACTATTGAAGCTATCCAGGTTCATGGCCCGCTTAAGGGCGGATGGATGGCGATCAAGCGAATTATCAAATGCCACCCCGGCAATCCCGGCGGCATGGACCCGGTCCCCGGCGGACGCAGTGAACAGCTATGCAAAGAGGATGACGAGCAGTCACCGCCCTCCTCTTGCTGTAACCACCACCCTCGCCTCTGAGCGTTCCAATTATCCTTGCTGGGCAACCAGGTAAATACGTTCAAGCATGGCATGCAGGCCATTGCTGCGTGTCGGTGACAAATGCTTGTCCAGCCCCAAATCCGTTAGAAAATGCGGCTCCGTTGTGCGTATTTCAGCCGCGGTACGCCCGCTATAAATACGCAGTAGTACCGCAATAAGCCCAGACACAATGGCCGCATCCGAGGTAGCGTTAAAAATTAGCTGATCGCCTTGAACATCATGGCGCATCCATACGTTTGACTGGCAGCCCTGTATCTTGAATTCTTCTGTTTTACACTCCTCTGGAAAATCAGGGAGCTGCTTGCCCATATCGATAATGTATTGATAACGGTCCATCCAGTTATCAAACATTTCAAAATCTTCGATTAGCTCCTGCTGGGCCTGCTCGGCGCCGGAAGTGCTCATACGCGCTCCTTTTTACATTCGATTTAAAAACGTCGCATCATTATACGGGTTCAACGCACCTTGCGTGGATAGCTTTGCTTTTGAAATTAGCTTTATGGCGTAAGCCGATGGCGCTGCTGTTCCTGGTGCCACTCATTATCTTCGGTGTGCAGATAGCGCGACGTAGTATCCAGGCGTGCATGGCGAGCGCTTTCGGCCAGGTGGCGCAAACTGATTCCGGCCTGTGCCTGATGGGTAATTGAGGTGTGGCGCAACCAGTGCGGCGTTGCCTTGCGCAGCGCCGCCACATAAGCAGGCGAGCCATCCTCCATTTCAAGCGCATTGGCCGCCTCCGTAAACGTATCTCGAATTAGCCGATATAGCTGATTATGGCCAATACTGCGCCGCCCATCCAATGCCCGAACGGCAGGCGTTTCATCCAGATGCGCTGGCTTATCCTCAAGCCCTAATGCCTGCCGCCAATCAGCCAAACATATCTGCATATCATCGGGTAAAGGAACACGCGCTAACTTACTCCCCTTACCTACTACGGACCACCACCAGCGCCCTTCTGCTTGATAAAAATCGCCCATTCGCGCATCCGCTATTTCGCTGATGCGAGGTGCCAGCAAATAAGCAAAGCCAAAAATAAACCGGCGTCTGGCCTGCTCGTACTCAGCACGCTTTCCACTATTAGCAGGAGTTAAAGGCCTATTAAGCCATTGCCACAGCCATTCCCACAGGTCGCGCTCAAGATAGCGCTCAATACGCGACGACTGATTGTTTAAGCGACGGGATTTGTCGCGCATTAGCCGAAATGGGTTGTGATTTACCCACCCAGCTTCCACCAGCCAGCTGAATAGCCCCTGCAAAATAATCAAGCTCTGCCGCCGACTGGCTGGCGATAACGGCCCCCGAAATGGCCGCCAGTCTGGGTGGTAACGAGGCTTTGAAGGCCCTACCCACTGATTGGCTGGCTGTGGATCTGCTAGAAACGCTTCGAATTGGCGCAGAGCTTCACGGTTCATGGCGGTTAGCGGTTGCTGCTGGTTGCCTAGCCAAAGCAGTAGCCGTTCGGCTTCACGGCGGTAACTTTTCCACGTTTGCGGACTGTCCTGATACTCGGCGAGCCATGCCGCAACGGCTTGAGCATCGTCAGCGGCGTCTATCCGCGCCGATGCGATGGGCTGCCCTGCCCCATTTTGCGCTAGAAAAGCCTCATTTTGCTCAATAATTACGCCTAATTGCGTCATAACCGGGTCTTTTCCTTAAGCAGCAGCGTTAATCCGCACTATGCCGTTTTGAATTCTATGTGTTTGTTTTACTAGGGTTGTAAGTATGGCGATATGATTCATTAAATTCAAGATAATAAGAGTAATCTTGAATTTATTCATGTATTGATAAATATTATTACGTATTACATATAACGTAATTATTGTGTTTGTAAGCAATTACGCAGAAAATAGCGTTATTTAGTAATCTATTCAGGAAGGCAAAGAGCATGGCGCGCAGTGGCATTCAGTACAGTGATGTTCAGCAGGCAATTGATACGCTCTTAACCCGCGGTGATACGCCAAGCGTGCAAAGAATCCGCGAGGTATTAGGAACAGGAAGCTTTACTACGATTAGTGAACACTTCCGCCATTGGCGCACCGAGCGTGAGCAGAACAGGGATATTCCGCCGCCTAAAGGCGTTCCTGAAGTTGTGGTCAACGTGGCCAGTGAGCTATGGCGTGAAGCGCAGGATGTCGCCAACCAAGCGCTGGCCCACTATCGAGAGGAGGCAAACCGTCAGGTAGAAGAAGCCCAGCAAGCGGCTATCGATGCCGCCCACTTGGCCGCCAATGCAGAGCAGCGTGAGAGCGCCCTGGCCGACCATCTCCGCCATACAGAGCAGCGCCTGGAAGCACTTAACCGCGAATTTGCCGCGAGCCAGGCAAATGAACAGCATTTGCTTCAAGCCGCTAATGAGGGACGGGCAGAAAGCCAGCAGCTGAAAAAAGCCCACGAAGCACTGCAGCAACACAATGCGACGCTTACTCAGCAGCATGTCGCTGAGTTAAAAGATCAGCAGAGCGCCTGGGAAAAACGCTTGGCTCAAGAAGAACAGCGCAATGAAAACGCCGAGGGAAGGTTAATGACAATGCTGGACGAAGCTCGTCAAGAGCGCGCCCAGGAAGAAAAATCCTCGCAGAAACGGCTGCATCAGAAACAGCAGCGTATTGAGGCGTTAACCGAGGAGCTAAAGCTTAATCGCAACGATCTACTCGAACAGCAGACTCAGGCAACCAAATACGCCCAGCAATCAAAAGAGCTTGAGCAGCACATTACGACACTGGAAGAGCGCCTGGCGTCACTAAGCCAGCAATTGACTGACGCCCAGGCCAGCAGCAAGCAGCAAGCAGAACAGGCAAATATTGAGCGCGAATGGCAGAGCGAAATGGCTCAGCAGATGGCCGCGCTACAGCAACAGCTTTCTGAACTACCTGCGTCTATAAACGTCAGAGAAAAGCAGCCCAAAGGCGATGAGTAAATTACTTAAAACCTAACGGCCAACCAGAACATTTAAGGCATTTGCGTTGAATTCTAATTTACGCCTTGAGACATTACCTAGGCTATTTATAGAGAAGGCATTATGTCTAGATCCACTTATCAATGGCCCGTCACTTTTAGAGCCACTCAGTGCTTTATCGCTCTACGCGACAAGTGATGACTGGCCGGAGCATCACCATGCTGATAAAAATTGCCAAGCCCAGTGACTTGCACGAATCGGAGGTTACTCCTGAGTCGATCTATCTATCGCGCAGACGCTTTATGGGTGGGCTTGCGGGCCTCGGCGCTGGTTTGGCGTTAGCAGGCAATGCCACGGCCCAGGAGCAGCCTTCTGACTATGCCGATGTTCCTGAAGGGGATGCTCCTGAGTGGTTCAAGGCCAAACGTGATGCGGCCGAATGGCAAGCTATCGTGCCTAGCGACCCCAGCCAGGACAAAATGGCGCCCTTTGCCGATGCCAGCGGCTATAACAATTTTTTCGAGTTTGGTACCGGCAAGAGCGACCCTGCCCGAAAAGCGGGATCACTGGTCACCCAGCCCTGGAGCGTGGTGATTGATGGTGAAGTCAATAACGCAGGACGCTTCGCCCTTGAAGATATCGCCAAGCCTTCCCAATTTGAAGAGCGTATTTACCGGCTACGCTGCGTGGAAGCTTGGTCGATGGTCATTCCCTGGCTGGGCATCTCGCTGGCCGACGTTATACAGCGCGCAGAACCAACCTCAAAGGCCAAGTACGTACGCTTTGAAACGCTGGTGGATCCTGAGCAGATGCCGGGTCAGCGTTCCTCTTTTGGCCTTATCGACTGGCCCTATGTGGAGGGTCTACGCCTTGATGAGGCGATGCACCCGCTTAGTTTTCTCGCCATGGGTATGTACGGACGAGAGCTTCCCAATCAAAACGGTGCACCGCTGCGCCTGGTAGTGCCTTGGAAGTATGGTTTTAAAAGCATCAAGTCGATTGTGCGCATTTCACTTGTTGAGGAGGAGCCGCTTAATTCGTGGCAGCAGATCGCCGCCAATGAATATGGTTTCTATGCCAACGTGAACCCAGAAGTCGATCATCCCCGCTGGAGCCAGGCAACCGAGCGCCGCTTACCTAACAGCCTGTTCAATACCAATATCATCGATACGCGCATGTTCAATGGTTATGGCGATGAAGTAGCCAGCTTATACGCTGACATGGATCTTCGGACCCACTACTAATGCCTATGCCGACTTATTTTATTACGCTATGGCGAATAGGTGTTTTCATTGGCGCCTTGGTGCCTTTGGGCTGGTGGAGCTTGCAGGTTGCCAACAATATGGCGGGCCCAGAACCTGGGCGCTATTTGCTGTTAAATATAGGCCAAGCCGCCTTATGGCTACTGCTGCTTACCTTGACACTTACGCCACTGACCAAGCTGACACGCTGGAAAGGCTTTAGCGTTATCCGTCGTCAGTTGGGCCTTTGGACGCTCGCCTACGCTTTTTTACACCTGGTCTGCTACGTGCTGTTTATTCTGGGGCTTAACTGGGCCCAGCTAGGCAGTGAAATCATTAAACGACCGTACATCATCGTTGGCATGCTAGCGCTGTTAGGCTTAGCCGCCCTTGGCGCCACGTCCAACCGCTGGGCTATGCGCAAACTGGGCAAGCGCTGGAAAACACTGCATAAGCTTATCTACGTTATATTAGCGCTAGTGCTGCTGCACTTCTTATGGATAGTACGTGCCGATATGCAGGAGTGGTTTTTATACGCCATGGCAGGCGCGCTATTAATGTGCCTGCGGATTCCCGCCATATCACGCATGCTGCCCAAGGTACGCCAACGGCTGAAGCACTCCGCATAATTAATCTGTGTCGCTAATCTGCTTAGCCAAACTGCTTAAGTAAAAAGGCCACCGCTTGGGTGGCCTTTGTGTAGTTAGTGCATGTTTACATGCTTTAGGTTTTCTCTTGATAGCCTTCATCATCGGTTACTTCCCATGAGCCCTCTTCTGTCCAGGGGTCATTTTCCGGGAACTCCTCTATATTGATCTCCGGCTCTTCGTAATTGGGTTGATAGCGTAAATCATACTGCGCCGCTCGCACCATGGAGATCATCAAGAGTAGCGCAATCAGCAACAGCGGCACCCCGCTCACAATACTCGCCGTCTGCAGGGTTTCAAGGCCGCCCAAAAAGAGTAGCGACATGGGCAACAGTGAAAGCGTGAATGCCCAGAACAGGCGATGCCAACGTGCCGGCTCCTTATCCAGATTCTTTTCCGCGGCGGATGACAGAATATAAGCAATCGAGTCAAACGTCGTCGCGGTGAAGATAGACAGCAAAATCACCACCGCCAAGGTGACCAACCAGGAAAGCGGCAGTTCAGCGAGAACCGCATAGAAGGCCACGTTTGCTGACTGATCGTTCATCAACTGAATAACATCCAGCGTGCCTGATAGCTGCAGATAAAGGCCATAGTTGCCCAGAATGATAAAAAACAGCGCGCAACCTAAGGAGCCAAAGAAAATCGAGCCCGCTACCATGGTCTTGATCCGCCGCCCCTTTGAAATACGCGCAATAAAAAGACCCACGGTGGGCGCAAACACCAGCCACCACGCCCAGTAAAAAATCGTCCATGCCTGCGGAAAACCGGTCTCTTCAAAACCATCAAAGTTGCCAAACGGCTCTGTCCAGGTCGCCATCTGAATCAGGTTGCTGAGCATTAATCCAATCGAGTTAAGGCCCGTGTCCAGAATAAATACGGTAGGGCCTACCGTCAGCACAAACAGCAGTACCGCCAGGCCGAGCCACATGTTGATATCGGAGAGCATCTCAATGCCCCCTTTCAAGCCCCGCCAGGCACTGATGGCAAATAGCGCAGTAGTACCCACCAATACCCCGATCTGACTGACTGGGTTAGGGGTGAAGCCAAACAGGTTGCCTAACCCCTGGTTAATCAGCGGTACCAAAATGCCTAATGAGGTCGCTCCACCGCCCAGCATGCCAAAGATAAACAGGATATCGATAATGTTACCCAGCCAACTACGCGCGAGCTTCTCACCCAAAACCGGCCGGATCGCTTCACTGATACGCAGTACCTTGTGCTTACGCACATGGAGGAAGTAGGCCATAGGCAGTGCCGGCACAAGATAAATAGACCAAGCGATAGGCCCCCAGTGGAACATGCCATAGGTAGCCGCCCATGCCGTCGCTTCCTCGGAGAAGGGCTCAACATGAAACGGTGGGTTCTGCAGATAATACATCCACTCGACCATGCCCCAGAAAACCACTGCGCCCCCAATCCCTGCCGCGAACAGCATGGCGCCCCATGAAAATAGCGAGAATTCAGGCTCAGCGTCGACATCGCCGAGCTTGATCTGGCCAATATCACTAAACACGATGTAAATCATGAATCCCAGTGACGCGATGCCCATCGTTTGGTAAAGCATGCCGAGGTTTTGAGTGACAAACCCTTGCGCAGCCATTACCCACACGCGGCCCATTTCGGGAAAGGCAATTAATGGCAGCGTGACGATTAGCAGCAGGCCTAGTGAGCCAAAAAAGATAGGCTTATGGATATTTGAAAATGCGCGCTGAATATTAATGGTGGTGTCTCCTTGGGGATAGCCGCTTGCCGGGTACCCACCACCGGCATTGAGCCTTACGCTCAATCGACGTCCATGTATAAGGTTTGCTCAATCTTTATTGGATAATTACACGCTTTTGTAAAGCGTGCTAGAAACGCTTTCAACGCAGTAGGTACTGTTGAAAGGCACCTAAATAAAATAAAAAAACCCAGCCGAAAGGCTGGGTTTTGAGGCTATGGCAACATCGTTTAGCGGTAATAAGCGTTGGTGGTATCAGTGTGGTCAGTAACATCACGGATTCCGGCAAGCTCTGGAATACGCTCCATCAAAGTTTTTTCAACGCCATCCTTCAAGGTTAAGTCTACTGCCGCGCAACCTTGACAGCCGCCGCCAAAGGCTAAAATGGCCATTTTCTGTTCAGTCAGCTCAATCAGTTTGATTTCGCCGCCATGAGAAGCAAGCCCTGGATTGATTTCGCTGTACAGCACGTAGTTGATACGGTCTTCCAAGGGGCTATCGGCATTCACCTTGGGCATCTTGGCATTGGGTGCCTTGATGGTCAGCTGCCCACCCATGCGATCGGCGTTAAAATCAACGACGGCTTCTTCTAAAAACGCTAAGCTGTTTTTATCCAGAAAAACATTGATCTTTTCAAGCTCAAGCTTAACATCGGCGGGTTCTTCTTCACCGGGACGGCAGTATGCCAAGCAGGTTTCTGCATAAGGCGTGCCGGGCTGGGTAATAAAGATACGCACGGCGATGCCCTCAACGTTTTGCTTTTCAAGCAATTCCGCAAGGTACTCCTGGGCGCTGTCGGTAATGTCGATACCGGGTGCTTCGATAGTCGTGGTCATGAGGCTATTTCCCTCCCGTGAACTGTGGCAATACCACTTCACATGTCATTTTCACGCTATGGTAAGCAAAACGGCGCGCCGACACAATCCCGACTGTTTTAGTAGGCTATTTAAGCTAAGGCCAGCAAAGGAAACTTCATAGACTGCATTCATAGCTGCCGTGTCTGGCGGCCTTTGGTATCATATTGGCCTGTTTCGTTATCGATACGATAAAACCAACGCCAAATTCGATTAAGACGCTGGAGAATTCCCCCTGTTATGGCCGCTAGTGATTTGAACGTCTCGCTCACCCAACGCCTTGCCCAACGCATTCTCATTCTGGATGGCGGTATGGGGACCATGCTGCAAAATGCCCAGCTGAGCGAGGAAGACTTTCGCAGTGAACGCTTCAGCGACTGGCCGTCGGATTTAAAAGGCAATAATGACCTGCTGGCACTCACCTGCCCCGACGTGGTCTCACGTATCCACCGCGACTATCTGGAAGCAGGCGCGGACATTATTGAAACCAATACCTTTAACAGTACGCGCCTTTCACAGGCCGACTACGGCATGGAAGACATCGTTGTCGAGCTTAACCGCGAATCTGCACGCTTGGCCCGTGAAGTATGTGACGCAGTTGCCGCTGGAACCGGCGTGCCGCGTTACGTTGCGGGCGTATTGGGGCCTACTTCACGCACTGCATCGTTATCGCCGGATGTGAACGACCCGTCCAAGCGTAACGTGACCTTTGATGAGCTGCGTGAAAACTATTACGAAGCCGCCCAAGCGCTGATCGACGGCGGCGCTGACCTGATCATGATCGAAACCATCTTCGATACACTCAACGCCAAAGCCGCGATCTATGCGCTTGAGGTGCTGTTTGAGGATCTGGGCAAGCGTCTACCGGTGATGATTTCAGGCACTATTACCGATGCCTCGGGCCGGACGCTTTCCGGGCAAACGACCGAAGCGTTCTGGAACTCGGTTCGCCACGCGCAGCCGCTATCAGTGGGCCTAAACTGCGCGCTTGGGGCTGAAGAGTTACGCCCTTACCTTGAAGAGCTATCCACCAAAGCCGATACGTTTGTTTCCGCGCACCCCAACGCGGGTCTACCCAACGAGTTTGGCGAATATGATCAGACACCGGAGGAAATGGCGTCTATCGTCAGCGAGTTTGCCGAGAGCGGCCTGGTCAATATCATTGGCGGCTGCTGTGGCTCAACGCCTGAGCATATCCGTGCCATTGCAGATGCGGTGCGCCCCATGCCACCACGCCAAATTCCTGAGCGTAGCCCCGCTTGCCGTTTGTCTGGGCTTGAGCCTTTCAATATTGATGCAGCCTCCTTATTCGTTAACGTGGGTGAGCGTACCAATGTTACGGGCTCGGCGCGTTTCAAGCGGCTTATTGTTGAAGAAGATTTCACCACGGCCCTGGAAGTAGCGCTGGAGCAGGTTGAAAGCGGCGCGCAGATCATCGATATCAATATGGATGAGGGCATGCTGGAGTCACAGGAAGCCATGGTGCGCTTTCTGAACCTGATCGCTGGCGAGCCGGATATTGCTCGCGTGCCGATCATGATCGACTCATCCAAATGGGACATCATCGAAGCAGGCCTTAAATGCGTACAGGGCAAAGCCGTTGTTAACTCGATTTCCTTAAAAGAAGGCGAAGCGGCGTTTCGCGAGCAGGCCACCAAGTGTCGTCGCTTTGGCGCGGCTATCGTGGTCATGGCCTTTGACGAGGATGGCCAGGCCGATACGTTCGCCCGCAAGACTGAAATCTGTGAGCGTGCCTATCGCCTGCTGGTCGATGAAATCGGCTTTCCGGCCGAAGATATCATTTTCGACCCCAACATTTTCGCCATTGCCACGGGCATCGAAGAGCACAACAACTACGCCGTCGATTTTATCGAGGCGTCTCAGTGGATTCATGAAAACCTGCCGCATGCGATGATTTCTGGTGGGGTTTCCAACGTCTCCTTCTCGTTCCGGGGCAATAACCCGGTACGTGAAGCGATCCACTCCGTGTTTCTGTATCACGCCATCCGTGCGGGTTTGAGCATGGGTATCGTTAACGCTGGGCAGTTGGCGGTATACGACGACTTGCCTGCCGAGCTTCGTGATGCCGTAGAAGACGTTGTGCTGAATAAGCGCAGCGACGGTACCGAGCGCCTGCTCGACCTGGCGGACAAGTACAAGGGCGACGGTAGCGGCCCTGCCAAGAAAGAGGATCTTGAGTGGCGCGGCTGGCCAGTTAACAAGCGTATCGAGCATGCCTTGGTTAAAGGCATCACGGCGTATATTGAAGATGACACCGAAGAGGCCCGTGTTCAGGCCGAGCGTCCTATCGAGGTCATTGAAGGGCCGCTGATGGATGGCATGAACGTCGTCGGCGACCTGTTTGGCGCCGGTAAAATGTTCCTGCCCCAGGTAGTGAAGTCCGCGCGGGTCATGAAGCAGGCGGTTGCCTACCTAATCCCGTATATCGAGGCGGAAAAAAGCGAAGGTACCCAGGCCAAGGGCAAAATTGTCATGGCCACGGTTAAAGGTGACGTTCACGATATCGGCAAAAACATCGTTGGGGTCGTGCTGCAGTGTAATAACTATGAAGTGATTGATCTTGGCGTAATGGTGCCTGCCGAGAAAATTCTTCAAGCCGCTATCGATCACAACGCCGATATTATTGGCCTCTCGGGGCTGATTACTCCGTCGCTTGATGAAATGGTCCACGTGGCCAAGGAAATGCAGCGCCGGGGCATGAACCTGCCGCTGCTGATTGGTGGCGCGACGACGTCCAAAGCGCATACCGCAGTCAAAATTGAGCCGCAGTATGAGCACCCGGTCATCTACGTGACCGACGCCTCTCGCGCGGTGGGTGTCGCCGGTCGACTACTCGCTCCGAATCTCAAAACGGCGTATGTCGCGGAAATCCGTGAAGAGTATGTCAAGGTACGTGAGCGTAACGCCAAGCGCCGCCCTAAAGCGGCAGACCTGGATTACACCCAGGCGCGCAAGCGCCGCTTCCGCACTGACTGGAATACCCAGACGCCGATTGAGCCTAAATTCCTGGGCCTCAAGACGTTTGATAACTATGCCCTTGAAGAACTGATCGAGCGTATCGATTGGACGCCTTTCTTTATGAGCTGGCAGTTGGCAGGCAAGTACCCAAAAATCCTTAATGATGAAGTGGTTGGCGAAGCCGCACGCAATCTGTTTGCCGATGCGCAAGCCATGCTGCGTAAGCTTGTCGATGAGAAGCGCGTTCAGGCCCGGGGCGTTATCGGCCTATGGCCAGCCAACAGTGTGGATGATGATGTTGTTGAGGTGTATGCCGATGAATCGCGTAGCGAAGTCATCGAACGGCTTCACCATATTCGTCAGCAAACCACCAAGGGCCGCGACGGTATCTGCTATAGCCTCGCGGACTTCATTGCACCTAAAGACAGCGGCAAGGCCGACTGGATCGGCGGATTTGCAGTCACCACAGGCCACGGTGTTGACGAACTTACCAAGGCCTATGAAGCCGCCGGTGATGACTACAACGCAATTTTGGTACAGGCACTTACTGACCGTCTGGCGGAAGCCTTTGCCGAGCGCATCCACGAACGGGTGCGTAAAGAGTTCTGGGGCTATGTACCTGAAGAAACGCTGGATAACGACGCGCTGATTGCCGAAAAGTATCAAGGTATCCGCCCTGCGCCCGGCTATCCGGCCTGCCCGGATCACACCGAAAAAGGCACGTTGTTCAAGCTGTTAAACGCTACAGAAAACACCGGCCTTACGCTGACCGAAAGCTACGCCATGTGGCCAGCCGCGGCCGTTGCAGGCTGGTACTTCGCCCACCCGCAGTCAAAGTACTTCTCGACAGGCAAGATCACCCGCGATCAGGTGGAAGCGATTGCCGAGCGTAAGCAGATGCCGCTTGAGGAGATGGAGCGCTGGCTCTCGCCGGTACTCTCTTACGACCCCAGCTAATTTGCCGCTTTAGATTCGCATGGCATTAGCATCCCGGCGTCACGGCAAAGTGATGCGCTTAGCGTTACCGATCATGTTGGGCATGCTCTCTCAGAGCATGCTCAATATTATCGATGCGGCTCTGGTCGGCCACCTGGGTCAGGTGGCGCTGGCAGGCGTTGGGGTTGGCGGCTACGGCATGTTCATGATGACCGCGCTGGTGTTTGGGCTTTCTTCCAGCGTTCAGTCACAAACATCCCAGCGTCTTGAATCCGGCCGTCATAGAGCCGTTCAGCCGCTGCAGGCAGGCTTGGCAATTGGCACGACCATTGGCCTGCCTCTCTCGCTACTTGCCTGGTGGCAGGCGCCTGCCCTACTCAATCTCATTACCCAAACGTCCGATGTTCATAGCGTAGCCGTCGACTACTTCCGCTGGCGCGTGGTTGCCCTGACGGCCATTGCTTTAACTCTGTGCTTTCGCGGGTACTGGAATGGCCGTCAGCAGACGCAGCTCTATCTACGTATCATCCTCATCGTTCAGGTGTTTAACGTTATCGCCAGCAGCGGGCTGATTTATGGCCTGGCGGGGTTGCCTAAACTCGGGGCTAGCGGCGCGGGCGTAGGCACGACGCTTTCCTTATTTCTAGGGCTGTTCATCTGGCTAGGCGTGACGTTTCAACAACGCTGCGATAACGGCTTTTTAAAGCGCTCGCTGTCATTCCAAACGCTACGCTCGACGCTTGCGCTGGCGGCCCCGCATTCGCTTCAGCAGGTATGCTTTGCAGGCGGCTACGTAGTACTGTTTTGGTTATTAAGCCGTTTAGGTACAGCCAGCGTTGCCGTGGGCCATGTGCTGGTTAATCTGTCGCTTCTGCTGATTTTGCCGGGCGTTGGCGTGGGTGTCGCGGCCATGAGCCTGGTGGGTGAAGCCCTGGGGCGTGATGATCAGGCAGCGGCCCATCGCTGGGGGTTGGATGCGCTGCGCGTGGCGGGCTTACTGCTGGCGATTCTAGCGCTACCCATGCTGGTAATGCCCGCTCAGGTACTGGGTATCTTCTTTTCAAGCCATGAGCTGGTTGCGCTAGGCACTCTGCCCTTGCAGATTACCGGCGCGATGATCGTTCTGGATGCCGCCGCCCTTGTGCTTGCCCAGGCGCTTATGGGCGCGGGAGCTCAGCGAACGGTGATGATGTTGACACTCAGCATGCAGTGGTTAGTGTTTCTTCCCCTTGCATGGTGGGTAGGCGTTGGTTTAGAACAGGGGCTGCTTGGGGTCTGGATAATGCAGCTATTTTACCGGCTTTTAAATTCGATCGGCTTTTTATGGATCTGGCAGCGCCGCCGATGGCTGGCCCCAAATATTTTAAATAGCGTTTAACGATAAAAAGATAATTATATATTCTTTTGTAGAATATGAGACACGCGTTAAGGTGACACTATATTAATGCCCGTCTTAACGTGACCATTTCGCTTTTTAGCAGGATCGTGCCACATGTACCGCTATGATATTCACGACCAAACGCTGGTTGATGAGCGTGTTGCTCAGTTTCGCGATCAAATGGATCGCTACTTGGCCGGACGTTTGGGAGAAGAAGAGTTTCGCCCGCTTCGCTTGCAAAACGGCCTTTATATCCAAAGGCATGCTCCGATGCTGCGCATCGCTATCCCGTACGGCATGCTAGCCAGCTACCAGCTGCGCGCCCTGGCGGATATTACTCGCCGGTACGACCGAGGTTATGGCCACTTCACGACCCGCCAAAACCTTCAGCTGAACTGGCCTGCCCAGGAAGACGTGCCGGATATCCTGGCCGAGCTTGCGAAAGTACAGATGCACGCCATTCAAACCAGTGGTAACTGCATCCGTAATACTACCAGCGACCAGTTTGCAGGTATCGCCAACGATGAAGTGGAAGATCCACGCCCTTGGTGTGAGCTTATTCGCCAGTGGTCGACGCTTCACCCCGAATTTGCTTACCTGCCGCGTAAGTTCAAAATTGCCGTGACTGGCGCCGCAAAAGATCGCGCGGCGATTCAGGTACACGACATTGGCCTGCGCCTATGGCGCAACGAGGAAGGCGAGCTGCGCGTTAAAGTACTAGCCGGTGGCGGCCTGGGTCGTACACCCATGATTGCTGAGGTGGTGCGTGAAGACCTGCCCTGGCAACACCTGCTGACCTACCTTGAAGCCTGTGTCCGCGTTTACAACCAGTTCGGGCGCCGCGATAACAAGTTCAAGGCGCGTATCAAGATCCTGGTAAAAGCACTGGGCATTGAAGAGTATCGCCGTCGCGTTGATGAAGAGTGGGCGCATTTAAAAGATGGCCCGCAGACGCTCAATCAGGCAGCGATCGATGTTGCCAAAGGCCACTTCCCCGAGCCGGAACGTCGCCCGGTGGCAGAGAGCGCCGTGGTTAATTTTGAACGCTTGCGCAGCGAAAACCGCAGCTTCGCACGCTTTGTGACCAATAACGTGACGGATCACAAAGTAGCTGGCTATAAAGCGGTGACCCTGTCGCTCAAGCGGCGTGAACATGCCCCTGGCGATGTCACGGCTGATCAGATGGATGCCGTGGCGGATCTAGCCGATCGCTATAGCTTTAGCGAAATGCGCGTGACCCACGAGCAAAACCTGGTGCTTTCCGATGTTCCCGTCGATGAAATCGAAGCGCTGTGGAACGAGCTCGAAGCGCTGGGCATGGCCAACCCCACCGTGGGTACGCTGAACGATATTATCTGCTGCCCGGGCGGCGACTACTGCAGCTTGGCCAATGCGGTTTCGATTCCTATCGCCCAGGCGCTCCAGGAACGCTTTGAAGATCTGGACTTCCTGTATGACCTGGGTCCGTTGGATCTTAATATTTCAGGCTGCATGAACGCCTGTGGCCACCACCATGTGGGCCATATCGGTATTCTAGGTGTCGACAAGAAAGGCGAAGAGTTTTACCAGATATCGATTGGCGGGAACTCTACCGACGACGTGTCGCTGGGCAAGATTCTAGGTCCTTCCTTCTTCCGCCAGGACGTTCCGGAAGTGGTCGAAAAGGTGCTGCAGGTCTACGTTGCCGAACGTCACGAAGACGAGCATTTCTTGGACACCTATCGCCGGATTGGCCTGAAACCCTTTAAAGAGCGTGTTTATGCCAAATAACGTGGATACCCCGACTGAAGAAGCACTGGTTCCGGTGCACGTTGATCACCTTCTGCTTGACGGCGAATTAGCGGCTGAAAATGCCTGGTGCGTGTCTTACGATGGCGTTAATTTGCCCGAACAGCGTCCGGCCTTCGTGCCGCTGGCGCTGTGGCAGGCCAACAAGCAGGATGACGAGCTTGCGCCGTTGCTCTTGAGCGACACCGAACTTAACGCTGAGCTGGCGGCTGAACTGAACCCGCTGCCCGCCGTGGCAATCGACTTCCCCAGCTTTACCGATGGCCGTGGCTACTCCATCGCCCGCCTGCTGCGTGAGCGCTTTGAGTACGCTGGTGAAGTACGTGCCGTAGGTGATGTATTGGTTGACCAGCTCGACTATATGCGCCGCTGTGGCTTTAACGCCATGGCACTACGCGATGATCAGCATCCTGAAGATGCGCTGCGCCTGCTGAATTCTTTTAGCGTACGTTACCAAACGGACGTTGAAGAGCGTCAGGCATTGTTTGAACGTCGCTGGACAGCCGCTAGCCAATAAGCCGCTAATTAGCATTTCTGTAAAAAACCGGCCAGGGTCGTCAGCCCTGGCCGGTTTTTTTCTATTGAAATGAACAGTTTTTTACTGCGGCATTGTCTACAGCTTCAGGCGAAGATGAGAAGTTACTTCGTCTATCAATGAAACAGGTACTTCGTGCTCCTTCGCTAATAAGTGCCATTGCGCAACGTGTTCAAGCGTTTCGTCAATCATGGCGTTGATTCTTGGCCGGGTAAAGCGTGGGCTGAGCTTTTCAAGCGAGTAGAAATCTTCTCGCGTAAAGTGATCGCGCTTACCGTTCAAACTCATCCAGTGACTGTTAACCCACTGGCTTCCCGGTTTATAGCTATACGCAAGATCATAAGCTGGCGCGAGTGACCACTGCTCTCCTTTCAGCATAAAAGCAAAGTTTTTTGCGTGATCATCATGGTTTCTTGCCACGATATTAAACACCATACGTCTGAAAAGCTGATCGGCCTCTTCTGCGGAGAGGCGTAGCTGTCTTGCAACACCAAATAACTCTGCGTAAGAAAAAGATCCTGGTTTTTTATAATCTACATGGGCAATGCCATTTAACGTCTGCATATGCCGCTTGTGATTCCCGATACGGTCAAAGCGCTGAGTAATGAAATGACGGCGTTTGCCTTCCTGCAATAATTGACAAGGCATCATCTCGATACCGCAGGATTTCGCTAACAGGTGGTACACATACTCCATAGCACCATAACCTAGCGGGTCACCGAAAACCTCGCGGTTTTGGTTATGCTCGCTAACACCGTCAAATTTCATTAAATAGTGAGCAAACCCTTTAGGCACATCCGCTTGGCCTGAGCGCACCTGGGAGAAATCTTGGTTAAATGCCAACACGGCCTTAGGCCGTGCGCCACCTGCGCTCATTCCAACAGAAAGCAGTGCCATCATTGCTTCCCTATCATCTTGGCCCTCTTTCGTGAGCTCTACGGAAAAGCCAGCACGGTTATCCAGTATTTCCTGGGCAATACTTACCAGTGATGCTATTTCTATTTGGCTGGAGGCATTAAGGCTTTTTAGCCGCGTTGCAGGCGAATACTCCAGGGCCCCCATGCCACGTTTGCCAGTATATTGCAGCCGTTGAAGCGGCGTAATATCACTGGGTTGCCCGCCCTTGCTGGCAACCCAGGCATTCAATACGGCGTTACCAAAATCATCGGGCAAAGAATCAGCAATTAGCCCGGGAAGCCCTTTAAAGGTTTTAAAATCAAGTTCAGGAAACGCGTATATTCTACGGGCTAACGGCATTTTCAAAGGGGAAAGTTCGATACCTCTCTTAATAAACGAAGTATCGTACTCAAATGCGCCATGACCAGTACGTGTATCGAAACTAACCGCACCTACGTAGTGGTTCAGATAGTGAACATCGGCAGCTTCCATTACCATTCAAGCGTCTCCCCGTCAGCTATGGTGCTCTGCCCAGAAGCACGCTTGCGCTGTTTGCCTTGGAGTTTGGAGAGCTGTAAGGGGGAAATCATTTGCTGTGGCAAGAAGTGATCCAGCTGTGCTGTCAAATTCAAGGCCACCATAATGGCAACGAACGCCTCTAGCTGAGCCCTACCCTTTTCAGCATTCAGTACCACCTTTCTGGATAAGCCAGCAAGCTTAGCCACTTCTTGCTGCGTCAGATCCTGGTTAAGACGTGCCTGCTTCAAGCGATGCCCCAGCTCTTCCACCAAAGCAGAGGGCGACATGCTCTCAATGCCCATAAAGTCCTCTAAAAAGTACTTAAAAGCGAAAAACGCTCTTTAAGCCCCTATAATAGCATATTAAAGAATGAGGCCATTTTAAAAGTGCTTATATTTGGACTTAAAGCGCAAAAATGAGTCATTAAGTGCCTTTTTAGGCACTTAATGAAAAGTTTAAATGAAATAAGGAAAAAAACTAGATATGCGAAACGCATTAATACTCAGAGACTTGGAATTATTCTTTAACCCCGCCGCTTTTGCTGGCGCTCACGGTTATTGGCTTTTGCTCGCTCGCTTTTGCGCAGCATTACCCAGGTAGCGCCAAGGCCGCCTTCTGAAGGTTGCGCGGATACATAAGCCTGCACTTCATCGAATTGGCTCAGCCATTTGGCTAAATACGAGCGCAGAACGTTGGCGGGACTATCCAGTTCACGCCCCCGGCCGTGAACAATCATTACTGAGCGCAAGTCGTTGGCGTAAGCCTCTTGAATAAAGGGAAACACCATTCTTCGACACTCAGCCAGCGGACGCCGCAGTAAGTGCAGCTGGGCCTGCACGCTATACCCACCGTGCTTCAGCTTATCGACGACGCCCTGCTGGGTGCCCTCACGGCGATATTCAATAGGGTCAAAGGGGGGCAGCAAATCGACAAAGTCATCGGATAGAAAGTTACGCTCGCCAATGGCTTCTTCAGCACTTTCCCGCCTGGCAAGCTGTGCTTCGGAGGGGCTTTGTCGACGACTCCCTGCATCGGCGCGATTGCTACGCGGCAGCGGTTTTACATCGCCAATAAAGGCTCGGAAATCCATATCATCACGAAGTGGCTGGTTCATTACAGGCTCCTCCGATAAGGTCTAACCATTATCCTAG